>UQGM01000027.1 GCA_900540535.1 uncultured Oscillospiraceae bacterium
CAAATTCTTTCAGGGTTCCTTTTTGTCTTTCGTTGTTTAATTTTCAAGGTCCGTTATCGCCTCGTCCTTGTCGGTTGAAGCTTGATTATTTTATCACAGCTTCTTGTCTTTGTCAAGAACTTTTTTGAAGTTTTTTCGAAGTTTTTTGTTTTCTCTTTACTTCGTTGTCCCTCTCTCGTGGCGACTTGCATATATTACCACAATCACCTATGCCGTGTCAACACCTTTTTTAACGCTTTGGAAAACGACACCGGGCGTTTCGCAGAGGGTATAAAAAAGAGGGCATCAGCCCTCTTTTCTCTCAGCATATACTGTTACACCATCTGTTGATACTTCCTTAATATGAGGCCCAAAATAGAGTGTCGGTGCACGTCCGCTCGGATAGAGATCCTGAAGAGGAAGAAGCACAAAAGCTCTCTCCAAAGCTCTCGGATGAGGAAGAGTAAGCTCAAATGAATCGGATTTTACTCCGTCATAAATGATAATATCAAGATCTAAAACTCTGGGACCGTTTTTAATTGTACGTTCCCTGCCGAATGCAGCTTCTATTCCAAGGCATGCACCTAAAAGTGCTCTGGGAGAAAGATTTGTATCAATCTCGATTGCACAGTTTAAAAACTTCGGCTGGTCGGCGTATCCCACCGGATCAGTTTCATATATGTTCGAATACTTTTCCACTTTTGTTCCGGGAAGAAGAGAAACAGCTCTCACAGCTTTTTCTATTGTATCCATTCTATCCCCTAAATTTGCACCTATTGCAATTACAGCCTGACTCATTTCATTTCCTCCCTTGTTCTTGTGAGCTCAACGGCTACATATGAAAATTCTGCCGAAATAGGAGCTTCGGGTTTTCTTACCCTTACGGTAATAACATTCAAAGCTTCGTATTCCTCAAATACCTGCTGGATTATCCTATACGCCACTCTTTCTATTAAATCATATTTATCCTCTGCCATAACTCTTTTTATGGTTTTTATGATTTTAGCATAGCTTACGGTCTTTTCGAGGTCATCGGTTTTACCGGCATTATCAAGACTTGTTTCAGCAGTCAAATCTATAACAAAATGCTGCCCGTCACGTTTTTCCTCAGGATTTACCCCATGATAGGCAAACAGTTTTAATCCTTCAATTATAATTTTATCGTTTCTGTTCATTTATCTGTCCTCTCTTCTGTAAATAGCATCGCACATTTTAGCCGATTCGGCACTTTCTGCTACGTCATGCACACGGATTATATCGGCTCCTCCTGCCATACATGCACAGTGAGCCGCTATTGTGCCTATAAGTCTTTTATCAGCCTGCTCAACTCCTGTTGCAGTTCCTATAACTCTTTTTCTTGACGCACCTGCAAGGAGCGCATTCTGAGCTATTCTGATTTCATTCATTCTTCCGAGCAAAGTAAGATTATCCTCATAGGTTTTGCCAAAGCCAATACCCGGATCAAGACAAACACAGGATTCATCTATACCGAACTTTTTACATTCACTGAGCATTTTTTCAAAAAACGTCTTTACATTTTCCACAATACCCTCTTCATACTGTGGAACTATATCGGCTGTTCCTCCTCCGGTATGCATTACAATCCATCCGGCGTTATACTTTTTTACCACCTCTGCCATAAGAGGATTAAACACACCGCTTACATCATTAATAATATCTGCGCCGTTTTTAAGAGAAAATTCCGCAGCTTCCGGATAATATGTATCAACCGAAACCGGGACTCCGGGATTTTTGAGCACCTCAAATACTGACCCAAGTCTTTCTATTTCCTCAGCGGCAGAAATTTCAATATGTCCCGGTCTTGTAGACTGGGCTCCGATATCTATTATATCAGCTCCCGCTTCAATCATCTCACGGGCATGGTCAGCCGCCTTTGTTGGATCATTCCAAAGTCCGCCGTCGGAAAAGGAATCAGGAGTGACATTGAGAATACCCATTATATATGTTTTCTTTCCTAAAGGAAGAGAATATTTTCCGCATTTAAAATAATTCATCAATATCTGCCTCCGCAAAGAAGGCTCATAACCTCCGATCTGGTTCTTGCATCGCTCTTCATTCTGCCTCTGAGTGCCGAGGTCTGTGTAGATGATCCGGCAGCTCTTGCTCCACGCATTGTCATGCACAGATGCTCCGCTTCGACGATTACTGCAACGCCCTTTGGCTGAAGCTCTTCCTCAAGAAAATCTGCAACCTGAGCTGTAAGACGCTCCTGAAGCTGAGGTCTTTTGGCAAAGGTCGAGACAATTCTCGAAAGCTTTGAAAGACCGATAACCTTACCGTCAGAGGGGATGTAAGCTATATGAGCTTTTCCAGTAAAGGGAAGCAGATGATGCTCACACATTGAATAAAGAGGAATATCACGGACTATTACCATTTCATCGTTATTGCTTTCATGGAATATTTTAAGATGCTTCTTTGGATCTTCACTTAAGCCTCCGAAAATTTCCTCATACATATTGGCAACTCTGCGGGGGGTTTCAAGAAGTCCCTCTCTGTTGGGATCTTCTCCGATAGCTTCTAATATGTCACGCACTGCTGCTTCGATTTTTGCTTTATCCATTTTTTCACTTTCCTTAACTTTTAACTGAGTTTTATGAGTATAGTATACTGATAATCGTTGGCGTAATATGTCAGTTCAGCGGGAATTTTTTCACTGTTTTCACAAAACATGTACATCAGGTCATAAACTCCGTTTTTATTGAACAGATAATCTGCCGCCAATGCATATACCTTTTCATCACTGAATTTTATTTCTACGTCATTTCCGGAATCCAACGCATCAGCAAGAAGATTGCCTGTTTTGCGCTGCTCCTTTTCTGTCCAGGAATTAAAGCAGGTTCCGTTAACATTGAAATAACTGCTGCCTTTATCGGGACACAGCCCCTGATATTTTTCGAAAATAACGTGATCTCTTAATATTTCCTCATCGCTTAAATAAAAATATGTGTGATTCACCGCAGATAAATTTTCTTCGTCTCCGGCATCCCATGCTACATCAATATGTCCCTTGCCTTTTTCGGTTTCGGCAACATTCCAAACATGAAGAACATTTTCCTGACTGTCACGTTTTTCCTTTGCTTCACCTAAAACAATTTCATTCTTTACGCCGGAACAGTTAAGCAGCAATGTCATTGCCGCAGTGAATCCACTGCAATTCGCCTTGCCGTTAAACAAAGCACCATATGCGGTAAAGACATCGTTTCCCATAGAATAAGAATAGATTGCACGCTGTGTTAAAGTATCATGAAAGAAAAGAGCTTTTTCATAATCGCTTTTATCCTTTGCCTCGTTTACGATTTTCTCAGCCTCTGCACTGCACTTTTCAGACCGCTCACAGCAAGTGTCATATGTCAGCCAGTATTCAAGTGTGTAATAAAAATAATCTCCCTTTTGTACAAAGGAATAAGTATCCTCAAGACATCCTCTGCCGGGAAAATCAAATTTTATGGCTGTAAAAACATTTGTCATCTCATCGGATGTAACCTCTTCAGAAACAACCAATTTGGTTTTATGGCCTTCATGATTTTCGCAAATCAGACCATAAATATATTTTTCCTTTACAGAAAGGGTATAATAATTGCTTCCAGTATACTCCTGATGTGAGACAACCTCTTCCATATCGGGAGCGAAAAGCTGATAAATACCATATCCGGCTTTTGAGATAAAATAAACAAAGGCTGCCCCAAAGCACAAAAATGCAAAGATCCAGGCAATGGCTTTTTTAAATTTCACCTTATCTTTCCTCCGTTATCTTATCTGAGCAAAGTCGGTGCTCACCTCATTGGGCTTGCGGTTCTCGCTTTTGATGAAATATTCGAGTACCCTTTCATTTCCTGAATAATCCTCAATGGATATATTGCTTTTTGTACAGTTGATTACAGAAGAGAAGAACTCATCTCCGTCAAGAATATTATCAAGGGTAAGGACTGCGTCAGTGAGAGCACAGAAAGCCTCGCCCTGATTTATAAGCTGCTGCTCTTTACCGCTGTCGGGATACATAAGGTATTTATAAAAGCTTTCGCCGCTGACTGTCTGTTCTCCGGCTTTAAGATTAAGGCTGAAATCTTCTCCATTATAGGAAAGGGGCTGCTCAAAGGTCATGGGAATACCTCCGAGAGCTTTTACGAGATCGCTAAGTCCGCTTTTTGTAACAGAAATGTATCTGTCAATTTTAACGGAAAAGCCCTGCTCTATTGCTTTTACTACCTGATACATTCCGCCGTATGCATAGTGACCGGACAGTGTATCATTTCTTCCGTCAACAGATGCGCTGACTGCTGTATTAAAAGGACATACGGTAATTTTTACCTGTTCAAGGTCACAGTGAATTACTACACCGTATTCAATACCGGCACTTCCTGTACCTACAAACAATATATTAGTGCTGCCTGTTAAATCGGGCATTTCCGGCAAAACTTCTTCCGGTTCTCTCTGAACTTCGCTTTCAGCTTCAGGACTGCCTAAAAGTTTTGAAAGACTGTAATCATTGGCTTTAAGCAAAATAAAACCTGAAACAGCGCCGAACACAACAATAAAACCAACCAGCGCAGTTACAAAAGTCGTAACACGCTTACGTTCCTTATTTTTTTCCGTTTCAAATATAAGACTTTCATTCTTCTTTTTCAAAACGTCCACCGTCCTTTGAGCAGAACCAATATGAATAATATTCCGCTGCCCGCAAAATAATTTTGAAAACCGCTTTTTTGAATCTCTGTATTATAAATTTATGAAAATTTCTTCTGCTTATTATCAAAAAGAACATTTGACAGTAAAGATTATTATACCCCATGACTGCCATAAAAACAAGAAGCCGGCGGAACTCTTTAGTTCCGCCGGGAAATTTTATATATTTGAATTTTTAAAAAGCACTTTTTGAACGTTTGCTTTCTTTAAAACCATCATAAGAGGAATTCCGAGAATCAAGCATACAGCAGCCTCTCCGAGACCTACCGATAAAGCAGATGCGCCAAAGCCCATCCATGAAAATCCCTCGGGAAGGAATACTGCTACTTCAAAGCCCACGATAACAGCGTTTGCAATAATGGGAGGTATTGCCGACAAAACAGGTATTCCCTTAATGGTTACCTTTCGCAGCATCCTAGAAAAACAAGCTGCCACAAGAGTTGCCGCTGTTCCGCAGATAACGTCAATCATTCCGTAAGGGCTTGTAAGGTTACCTAAGAAACAACCTATAGTAAGACCAGGAATAGCTGCCGGAGTAAATGCTGCAAGCACTGTAAGAGCCTCAGAAATTCTGAACTGCACTCCGGAATAGGCAAGGCCCATTGCAGCAGCTGCATATGTTGCGGCTGCATAGATAGCGGCTATAAGGCCGGCTTCCACCAGATAGTTAACACTTTTCTTTTTCATTTTCATTTTTTCACTCCATAGTTTTATTTTAGGTCAGGATGATTTCGAACTGACCGCAGAATATGATACTACTGAATTTAAAAAAATACAATAGACAATATTTAATGTAATTGTATTCTTTTAAGGCTGTTTTTCATATACTTTTCTTCTCTTTTAACTGACGGATAATCTCCGAAACGGTTTCTTCAATTTCCATTCCGTCACACTTTACAGTTATATCGGCATACTTTTCATAGAGGGGAACTCGCTCAGCATAGGTGTCCTCAAAGCTTCCGTTTAAAACTATTCCTCTCGAGCTCATATTGCTTATACGTCTTTTAAGCTCCTCAACAGGGACATCAAGATAAACACATACTCCGCCCTCTTTGAGCTTTTTCATAGCCTTTTCACTGTACACCGCACTGCCGCCGGTGGAAATAACGCTTTTTGAACAGTTGGCGGCGCAGATTGCATCTTCCTCTGTTTTCATAAACTGCTTTATTCCGTCTTTATCTATTATATCCTGAAGCAGTCTTCCGGTCATCTGCTGAATAATAAGGTCTGTATCCACAAAGCCGCAGTTAATAGCCTTTGCAAGAATTACGCCCACAGTGCTTTTTCCGCTGCCGGGCATACCTGTTAAAATAATGTTTTGCATCTTTCTCACCATATCTCTGAAAAAATCCTCCAGCGGCAAAACCGCTGAGAAAAATTATATTAAACTTTTTGAATTTAAGCAAGTGTAAAGCTCAATAAAGAAAACTAAAAGAAAAATACCGCCGCAGTTTAAACTGCGGCGGTAAAACTTAAATCTTAAATCTGATTTAATCAGACTTCCTCGTGCTTGCCGTAGTAAGCGTTGAGGTACATCTGCTTAATCTCGCTCATGAGAGGATATCTGGGGTTAGCGCCTGTGCACTGATCGTCGAATGCCTGCTCAACCATCTCGTCGAGAGTAGCAAGGAATTTCTCCTCGTCAACGCCTGCATCCTTGATAGTCTTCGGAATACCAACTGTATCCTTGAGCTCTGTGATCTTAGCAAGAAGAGTGTCAACCTTTTCTTTATCGGTCTTGCCCTCGAAGCCAAGGAAGGAAGCGATTTCAGCATATCTTGCAAGAGTGTGAGGATACTCGTACTGGGGGAATGTACCCATCTTTCTGGGCTGCTCTGCGGAGTTGAACATGATTACTTCGTTGATAAGAAGTGCGTTTGCAACACCGTGGGGAAGGTGATGGAATGCGCCAAGCTTATGAGCCATTGAGTGGCATACACCAAGGAATGCGTTTGCGAAAGCCATACCTGCCATTGTTGAAGCGTCAGCCATTCGCTCTCTTGCTCTGGGATTTGCAGCACCCTCGCTGTATGCAGCGGGAAGGTATGCAAAGATGTTCTTAAGAGCTTTAAGAGCTACGCCGTCAGCGTAATCGGAAGCCATAACTGAAACATAAGCTTCAAGAGCATGTGTCATAGCGTCGATACCTGATGCAGCTGTAAGACCCTTGGGCATGTTCATCATCATATCAGCGTCAATGATAGCCATGTTGGGCATAAGCTGATAGTCAGCAAGAGGATATTTGATGCCTGTATCCTGATCAGTGATAACTGCGAAGGGAGTTACTTCAGAACCTGTACCAGCAGATGTGGGAACAGCAATGAAGTTTGCCTTTTCACCCATTGTGGGGAATGTGTAAACCCTCTTGCGGATATCCATAAATCTCATAGCAAGATCCATGAAGTCTACTTCGGGATGCTCATACATTACCCACATGATCTTACCAGCGTCCATTGCGGAACCGCCGCCGACAGCGATGATGCAGTCGGGCTTGAATGCTGCCATCTGTGCAGCACCTTCTTTTGCACATGCAAGTGTGGGATCGGGAGCAACATCAAAGAATGTTGTATGCTGTATTCCAAGCTCGTCGAGCTTATTTGTGATTGTCTTTGTATATCCGTTATTGTAGAGGAAGCTGTCGGTTACGATGAAGACTTTCTTCTTGTTCATAACCTTGCCGAGCTCATCAAGAGCTACGCCTAAGCAGCCTTTCTTAAAGTAAACCTTCTGGGGTGTTCTGAACCAGAGCATATTCTCTCTCCTCTCGGCAACGGTTTTAATGTTGATAAGGTGCTTAACTCCAACGTTTTCTGAAACGGAGTTTCCGCCCCATGAGCCGCAGCCCAGTGTAAGAGAGGGCTTAAGCTTGAAGTTGTAAAGGTCGCCGATACCGCCCTGTGATGAGGGTGTGTTTACAAGAACACGGCAGGTCTTCATTGCAGCTTCAAATTTATTGAGTTTCTCCTGCTGATTTACAACGTCGATATAAATTGAAGATGTGTGGCCATAACCGCCGTCAGCAACAAGTCTTTCAGCCTTGGCAATTGCCTCGTCGAAAGTCTTAGCCTTGTACATTGCAAGTACGGGAGAAAGTTTCTCATGTGCAAATTCTTCGGAGATGTCAACAGACTCAACTTCACCGATGATGATCTTTGTATCAACAGGAACATCAACGCCTGCAAGCTTTGCAATTGTGTGAGCTGACTGACCAACGATCTTTGCGTTAAGAGCGCCGTTGATAAGAATTGTCTTTCTTACCTTCTCTATTTCATCGCCTTTAAGGAAGTAGCAGCCTCTGTCGGCAAACTCTTTCTTAACTGCGTCATATACGCCTTCAAGAACTGTAACTGACTGCTCGGAAGCGCAGATCATACCGTTATCGAATGTCTTGGAATGAATGATTGAGTTAACTGCAACCTTAACATCAGCGCTGTCGTCGATGATAACGGGTGTGTTACCTGCACCAACGCCTACTGCGGGCTTACCTGAAGAGTAAGCAGCCTTAACCATTCCGGGACCACCTGTTGCAAGGATGATATCAGCGGAAGCCATAACCTCATTTGTAAGCTCAAGTGAGGGGATATCAATCCAGCCGATGATTCCCTTGGGAGCACCTGCTGCAACTGCTGCATCGAGAACGATTTTAGCGGCTGCGATTGTGGAAGCCTTTGCTCTGGGATGGGGTGAGAAAATGATACCGTTTCTTGTCTTAAGAGCTATAAGTGACTTGAAGATAGCTGTTGAAGTGGGGTTTGTTGTGGGAACAACAGCTGCGATTACGCCGATAGGCTCTGCAATTCTCTTGTAACCAAACTCTTTGTCATATTCAATAACACCGCAGGTCTTTGTATCTTTGTATGCATTGTAAATGTACTCTGCTGCATAGTGGTTCTTGATAACCTTATCTTCTACAACGCCCATGCCTGTTTCTTCATGAGCCATTTTTGCAAGAGGGATTCTTGCCTTGTTTGCTGCGCTTGCAGCTGCGAAGAAGATCTTGTCAACCTGCTCCTGTGTGTAAGTAGCAAAAATCTGCTGTGCCTGACGGATTTCGCTCATTCTTGTGCGAAGTGCGTCAACGTTGTCCACGATTGCGGGGCTTACTGCTGCGGCTTCCTTTTTAGCCATATCAAAATTCCTCCTAAGAATTTAATCTGCCTGTTATTTTTACGGGCTTTTTGTCGGGTATTGTTATATTGCCCTTTGTACATATTCTAAACCCTTGTTATTTTTTTGTCAATTAACCGCATGACAATGTTTGTCTATTTTTTATCAATTAATATATTCATTTTACACAAATGATTTTTTGCATCTTTGAGCAATTCAACGGTAAATGGAAAAAGACGAAAGCTTTCTAAGTAAAGCTTCCGTCTTTTTATTATCTGTTTAACATTATTTTTCGTTAAAGAATGCAAGAAATGCACGGTATGCCATATAGACATCGGTTTTGGAAACAACCTCATAAGGAGCGTGCATTGAAAGCACCGGAACACCTAAGTCCACAACGTCAACATCGAGGTTTGCAATGTACATTGCAACTGTTCCGCCGCCGCCTGCATCAACTTTGCCAAGCTCACCTGTCTGCCAGATAATCTCTTCTTTATCGAGAAGTCTTCTTATCTGTCCCATATACTCTGCGCTTGCATCAGATGTGCCTGACTTTCCTCGTGCACCTGTGTACTTTGTGATTACAACGCCTCTGTTTATAAATGCACAGTTGCGTTTTTCTGTAACCTCCGGGAAAGTCGGATCAAAAGCTGCATTTACATCAGCGGAAAGGCATGCGGATTTTCTCAATACATCTCTGCCGGGAAGTCCTTCCATATGGGCAAGGTCCTCGATAAAGTATTTGAGATAAGAGGAATTAAGTCCTGTATTTCCGTCGCTACCTACCTCTTCCTTATCGGCAAGAATTGCAACGGCAGTATATTCAGGCTCACAGTCAAGAGCTGCCATAAGCTCGGGATATGCACAAACTCTGTCATCATGACCATAGCCGCCGATAAGACTTCTGTCAAAGCCGATATCAGAAACCGGGAAAGCAGGTACAAGGCTAAGCTCTGCACTGATGAAGTCTTTCTCCACAATTCCGTACTTTTCGAAAAGTATATTCATGATATTGAGCTTTACTCTGTCGCTTTCGGCATCGTCCTTAAAGGGTCTGCTTCCGATTATAACATTAAGCTCTTCGCCCCTGATAAGCTGACCGGGTGTTCTCTTCATCTGCTCACCTGCAAGGTGGGGAAGAAGATCTGTAATAATAAATTTCGGGTCTTTTTTATCTTCGCCGATATTTACTGTAACTTTGCTGCCGTCAGCTTTTACAATCACTCCGTGAAGTGACAGCGGAACTGTAGGCCACTGATATTTTTTAATTCCGCCATAGTAGTGGGTTTTAAAATATGCTATTTCTCCCTCTTCATACATGGGGTTGGGTTTAAGGTCGAGGCGAGGTGAATCAATATGAGCTGCGGCTATTCTTACGCCCTCTTTAAGACTCTTCTTACCGATAACTGCAAGTATCACTGCTTTTTCACGGTTTACATAGTAAACCTTATCGCCGGGAACATAGTTTTTATTTGAATCAAAGGGAACAAATCCGGCTTTTTTAGCCGCTTCTACTGCATACTCCACAACTTCCCTTTCGGTTTTTGCAGTCTGGAGAAAGTCCATATATCCTTCGCAGAAACCGTCTGCTTTTTTAAGCTCCTTTTTGCCCAGCTCTTCACCGGCATTTACAGGCTTATAAAAAAGCTTCTTTGCAAGTTCCTTTGCATCTGTTTTCTTTTCACTCATTTTTATTCCTCCTGTTAAACGGTTATATACCGTAGAGATTGCTGTATATTTTATATGCCCGCTCCACCTTGCTTACATAGTGTGCGGTATCACTGTAAGGTATTTTTTGAAGTGTCTTTCCGTCAGTTGAATACTCCTCATCTGAAAGCCAGTTATTTACACTGCCTCTGCCTGCATGATATGCCGCAAGCATTTCCCGCATAGTACCGAACTCATCCTGAAGCATACCCAAAAACAGACATCCGTATTTTATATTTGTCTCCGGATCTTTTAAAGCTTCATCGGGTAAATCCTCTCCGGTTTTTGTCTGAAGCCACTGAAAGGTTTCAGGAGTAAGTTGCATAAGTCCCAAAGCTCCTACCTCTGATTCAGCTTCGGGATTAAATCCGCTTTCTGTGTGCATGACTCCGTAAACCAAAGCTAATTCAAGAGAATTTTCGGCAGCGTATTTTTCCGCAAGCGCCGTATACTGTGGTTTATAAAGGCTCCTCAAAACAAGGGTTCCGGCAGTAAACACAACGGAAAAGATAACTAAAATGCAAACAAGAAAAATCAAAGCACCCTTAAAATAAAACTTAGCCTTTCTTTTTTCCATATGCCTCACTTTCCATTCGGGAAATTATCCTGTCCGTCTGCTCTTTTATATCAAAGGGAGGATAATTCCTTATTATCATGTCCGCATTATGTATATAATATTGCTCGTCATGCTGTGCTTTTATTCTCACCAAAGCCTGTTCCTCAGTTATACCGTCACGGTTCATAATTCTTTTAAAACGTATATCCTCAGGACAAACTACGGCAACGGTAAAATCACACAGCTTATCCTCTCCGCTTTCAAAAAGCGCTGCGGCATCTATAACCGCCGCTCTTTTGCCGTTTTTAAAGGCTTCCTCAATTTTTTGCTTAACTCTTTTTGTGATTTCAGGATGTGTGACGGAGTTGAGCTTTTCGGTATTTTCCCTGGAAGAAAACGCCCTTGAAGCTAAAAGTCTTCTGTTAAGTTCCCCGTTCTCTAAAATATCCTCACCGAATGCTTTTGCAAGCATTATAAGCACCGGAGAACCTTTTTCAGTTATCTCCCTTGCGATTTTATCGGTATCGATTACCTCGCATCCCTTTTGAGAAAGAAGCTCGCCTACACTGGTTTTGCCCGCTCCCGTCTGTCCTGTAAGTCCGATTATAATTCCTAATTGTGAACTATTCAACCTCAATCACCTCAAAAGCCGCTGCTCTTAAAAGTCTGTTAAGTACGGCAAGTCCGATTTCATCAGTTGACGGACATCTGGCATATACTCGCTGAGCTCCCAGTGAATCGGTTTCACGAAGAGCTTCAAAAATCCTCTTGGACTGGGAAAGGTGGTCTTTTTCAGTGCCGTATGTAACACAGGGAAGTGAAAAATATTTTTCCTCTCCCTCAAAGCACATTACAGCGCATCCTTCCTTTGCGTTTTGCTCTACGTAATTTTTAAAGCCCTCAAAGCTTCCCTTTATAATTGTAACATGAGCTTTCGGCGCATAGTGCTTGTACTTCATTCCCGGAGAAGCTACTTTTCTATTATTGTCTACGGGACTTAGCACACCTTTATCTATATTTACTTCTCCCAAAGCATCACAAAGCTGTGTATAGGTTATTCCTCCCGGTCTTAAAAGCGTCGGAACCTCGCCTACAAGGGTGATAACAGTCGATTCAACGCCGTATTCACAGTTTCCGCCGTCAAAAACAGCGTCTATTTTTCCGTCCATATCCTCTAAAACACGTTTTGCATTTGTGGGACTGGGTCTGCCTGAAGTATTTGCAGAGGGTGCTGCAAGAGGAAGCCCGCTTCGCTTTATAATCTCTCTTGCATCCTTATGAGACGGCATTCTCACGGCAACAGTTTCGAGTCCCGCACTTACTTCATCGGGTATAATGGAAGATTTTTTAAATATCATTGTAAGAGGTCCCGGCCAGAATTTCTCTGCAAGGATTTTTGCCTTTTCCGGAACTTCCTCCACAAGAGGATAAAGCTCTTCCATAGAGCTTATGTGAACTATAAGGGGATTATCACCGGGTCTGCCCTTTGCGGCAAATATATTCTTTACGGATTCTGAGTTAAGAGCATTAGCGGCAAGACCGTAAACGGTTTCTGTGGGAATAGCCACAAGACCTCCGTTTTTGAGAATTTCTGCCGCTTTATCGTAATCCTTATTTATTCCGCTTTTTAAATAAAGTGTTTTCAAAAAATCACCTGCTTTTTACTGAGCTTTCAGCTTTTCCGCCGTTTCGGCAGTTATAAGGGCATCGATGAGTTCGTCAAGATCTCCGTTGAGTATTGCTTCAAGGCGGTAAAGGGTAAGTCCGATTCTGTGGTCGCTGACTCTGCCCTGAGGATAGTTATAGGTGCGTATTCTCTCGCTTCTGTCACCTGTACCTACCTGCAAACGTCTTGCGCCGGCAATTTCGGCATTCTGCTTTTCCTGCTCCGCTTCAAGGATTCTTGAACGGAGTATCTTCATAGCTCTGTCCTTATTCTTATACTGGCTTCGCTCATCCTGACATTCTACAACTGTTCCAGTGGGAATATGGGTTATTCTGATTGCCGATTCGGTTTTATTGACGTGCTGTCCTCCCGCTCCGCCGGAACGGTAGGTGTCTATCTGCAAATCCGCCGGATTTATTTCAACATCCACTTCCTGAGCTTCGGGAAGCACCGCAACGGTTACAGTAGAGGTGTGTATTCTGCCCTGGCTTTCAGTTTCGGGAACACGCTGAACACGGTGTACACCGCTTTCAAATTTAAAACGTGAGTAAGCTCCCTCACCTTCAATCATAAAGCTGACTTCCTTGAATCCGCCAAGCTCCGTGGGATTGGAAGAAAGTATTTCCGGCTTCCAGCCCTTTGTTTCAGCGTACATTGAATACATTCTGAAAAGAGTTCCTGCAAAGAGCGCCGCTTCTTCTCCGCCGGCTCCGCCTCTTATTTCAACAATGACGTTTCTGTCGTCGTTGGGATCCTTGGGCAAAAGCAGAACTTTAAGCTCCTGCTCCGCTTTTTCCATATTTTCTCCCGCTTCTTCATATTCCTGCTGAACCATTTCACGGAAATCCTTTTCGAGACCGCCTTCATCAAGAAGCATTTTAGCCTCGTCGTAGCTTTCCTTGAGCTTTTTATACTCACGGAACTTTTCAACAACAGGCGTTAAGTTTTTTATCTCTTTCATTAAAGATGTATACTGCTCTATATCCGAAACCACCTGAGGGTCACAGAGCTTTTCATTTATTTCTTCAAATTTCTTTTCTACTGCACTGAGTTTTTCAAACATTTCAATTTTCCTTTCGTCTTTTAACTTTTATATTTTAATCAAAATCCGAAAAGCTAATCCTCAGCGTCCCTGATTATCTTTTTAATGTTTCTTTCCGCCTTAACACGGGGCACCATTACTTCACGGCCGCACTTTTCACAGCGGATTTTAAAATCCATACCGGAACGCAGCACGAGAAATCTGTTGCTTCCGCAGGGGTGATTCTTTTTCATTTCGAGTATATCACCCTTTTGTACGTCCATAATAACGCTCCTTTCATTAATTTAAGACTTTTTGTTATTATACCACATTTTTCCTGCTTCGTCAGCAAACATGATAAACACATCAAAAACATGATAATATATCGAAAGGCGTAAAGCTACGCTTTACGCCTTTATTGAGCGCAATGCCCTTTTACGGTGAGCGGGGCTTCTCATGGGGCTAATGCCACCCCGCTGCAATGCGCTTGTTTTCTCCCCTTTCCATACTATGCAAAAACGGATTTTGAGAAACTCCTGCGCATTGACTAAGAGCCGCCGCAATCGTATAATCTACTTAACTGATATTAACTATTTTATCACTAAGGAGCTGATTTAAGTGACAAAAACTGTCGGAATAGCATTTGCAGACTCAATGGAATATCTTCCCTTTGAAAAATATGCGGAAAATAAAAATTTTGTTTCCTCGGTACGCAGGGGCAATAAATCAATTGAGTTTACTCTCAGCGAAAATGATCGCACACTTAAAATAATAGGAGTCGAATGCGGTATAGGCAAGGTAAACGCTGCAAGCTGCGTTTCTTTCCTCATAAGCGATGACAAAGCCGATTACATTCTCAACGCCGGACTTTCAGGAGCTGTAACAGGTCTTAGAAAAGAAGATTTTGTGGCAGGCGAAAGCTATGTGGAGTGTGATTTCGACCTTACTCCCCTGGGCTTTAAAGTAGGCGAAAAACCCGGACAGGATTTTGTATATGAAGCTGACAAAACCCTTTTGGAACTTGTAACCCGGAGCAAGGGCATCAAGACCGGAAAACTCGGAACAGGCGACTTTTTCCTTGCAGACGAGGATAAAAAGAAATTTTATCTCGATACTTTCGGAATCTGCGCCTTCGATATGGAGACAGCGGCCATTGCTTCCGTATGTCATAAAGCAGGTGTTCCCATGTTGTCCCTGAGAAAAATATCCGATGATGCAGGAGATGCCGCTTCGGAAAGCTATCGTGAAATGAACGACAGAGCAGAGGATTCCCTTACCATGGTTCTCGATTCTCTTTTCACAAGAATGCTCAAACACGATGAAATCTGGAAATAAAGGAGAAATACCAAATGATAAGACACATAGTAATGTGGAAATTCAAAGACCATGCCGAAGGATGCACCAAAGATGAAAACATAGCTAAAGTTAAAGCTATGCTTGAGGCTCTTCCCGAAAAGATACCATACATCAGAAAAATGGAAGTTATGAAAAACGTTAATCCCAAGGAGACAAATTTTGACGCTGTGCTTATAAGCGAATTTGACTGCCTTGAGGATGTTGCTTCTTATACTGTTCACCCGGATCACAAAGCAATTTCAAATTTCGTAAAGCTTGTGCGTGAAGACAGAAGCGCCGTTGATTATGAGATATAACACAGCTTTTATTAATAATTTGTTTATTTTTTACTCGACATAAAATGTTAAGTTTGATATAATATTTTGCACAATTAATCTGCTTAATGCAGAGGAAAGAGAGTGAAAAAATGAAAGCAAGCGAAAGCACAAAAAATTTCAGCTCAAAGCTGAAAGAAAACACCAATTACTGCCTGCGTGAAATTAAGCATATCTGCTCTAATTTCGACAAACGTGGTTCGGGCTCTAAGGGCGAACGCCAGGCGCAGGAGTATATGGCATCCCGTCTTAAGGACTGGGCAGACGATGTAAATATTGAAGAGTTTACTCTTCATCCCGCCGCATTTATGGCATGGGTCATTATTTGCGGAATCGGACTTATTGCATCGGTGCTCTTCTACAATTTCGTTTCGCCCCTAATTTCAATGATAATACTTCTGCTCTGCGGGCTGAGCGTCATTATGGAATTCCTTATGTACAAACAGTTTATTGATCCGTTCTTCCCGAAAAAGACCTCGGCAAACGTCGTGGCTATTAGAAAACCAAAGGGCGAAGTTAAACGCCGCATTGTTTTCTCCGGTCACTGCGATGCAGCCCATGAGTGGTACTTTACTCACCTTGGCGGAGCAAAGCTTCTTACAACTGTTATAGTAATCGGTTTTGCAAGCCTTATTTTTACCATTGTAAGCTCAATAATTGCAGTCGCTCAGGGATATGTCCTTACTGCTCCTGTTGCCGGATTTGCAAAAACACTAGGCACAATCCAGTACTTTTTAATTCCCGTAGGCGTAATTGTTCTTTTCTTCACTAACTGGCGTCTTACAGTTGACGGCGCAAATGACAACCTTACAGGTGTTGTAGGCTCCATGGCTGTCCTTAAGTTCATGGCTGACAACGACATCCGTTTTGAAAACACAGAGGTTCGTGCAGTTCTCACAGGTTCTGAGGAAGCAGGTCTCAGAGGCGCAAAGGCTTACTCAAAGAAACATCTTAAAGAGTGCCAGGAAATTGAAACCGCATTTATAGGACTTGAAACTTTCCGTGATTTTGAGTACCTTGCAGTTTATAACAGAGATATGACAGGTACTGTCAAGAACGATCCCAGGGTATGCGCACTTCTTAAAAAGGCAGCAAGCGAAGCCGGTCTTGACCTTCCTTATAAGAGCGTATTCTTTGGTTCATCAGATGCAGCTGCTGTTTCTCAGGCAGGTATTCCCGCCGCTACTCTTGCTTCTATGGATCCCGCTCCTGCACGTTATTATCACACAAGAAGAGATACTGCTGACAACCTTGATTCAAAAACAATGCAGGCAGGACTTAACATTGCTCTTGAAGCTGCTTTCCTTTTCGATGAAAAAGGACTTCAGGAAAGTTATTGATTTTAAGGGAGAATAAATATGAGTGTATCCCCGGAGATTACAGATTTCGTACTCAAAGGGATAAAGCACACAGAAAATAAAGCTGAAAATTCCGGCTCCGGCAAAAACCGTGGGCCGGAATTTTATAGGTACTTTTCCCGTGAGCTTTCCCAGTGGTGCGACAGCGTAGACTGCTTTGAAAAAAATATAATTTGCAGCATTTCTTCCGCCGGCGCCATGGTACTGTTTATGATATTCTCGTTTTTATCGCTGGTTCCGGCTGTAACAAGAAGTTCGCCAAAAACAGGCGCTGCTCTTGCACTGCTGTTCCCTGTTTTTGTCCTTATAGCTCTGGCTGCAGTATACAGAATGAACGGACTTAAAAGTCTTTTCACTGTTACCGAAAATCTTCACACAGTTGTGGGTATAAGGGACTGCCTTAATAAAGCCGAAAAAAGGATTGTATTGGTGGCATCGTCTGGAGGACAGAAAGAGAAAAAACATTCTTCTCTATCTGATAAATTTTTTGCACTATGCCTTGGAGTTTCCGCTTTCGGAGCAATCTTTTCCCTGATAACAGTCATAGTGGGAACAATAGGCGGATTCGGAAGATTCTATCTTACAACGGTTCTCTTTCTTCCCGTTTTCATAATTTTCTATACTGTTTCACTTATTATGTGGAGTAAGAGAGAAAAGGCTGAGAAAGTCGGAACAGCTTCCTGTTTTTGTCTGGAGGGAGTTTTAAGAGGTCTTTCAGAAGAAGGCATACGCTGCGAAAACACACAGATTTACTGCGTTATAGGAGAAGGCGGCAAACCCGGAATGGATGCAGCAGCAAAGGTACTGCGTGAAAAATTCCCATTCAGCGGAGAAACGGTTCTGATAGCTGCGGATATCGACGCTCCCTTTGCTCCGTCAGTTATAACTCCTCCTATTACGGAGCAGAAATGGCAGCAGACAATAAACGCTGCATCCGAAAATCTGCAAAAGCCCCAAGATCCTTCGGCTGCATCAGGTATTCTCAAATTTTTCTCAAACATTAAAATTAAAAGCGCAATTATCGCTTCTCCCGTATTTTCTCAAAACACTTTTACCGGAGAAGAAAAAGAACGTCTTGAATCCGCAATGGAATTTATCAGAAAAGCAGTGCTTACATACGGCGGATACAAAGAAGACTGATATTTCAAAATGACAAAATCCCCTTTCTGAAAACAGAAAGGGGATTTTTATATCTGTTAAATTTAAATCAGCCCAGCTCGTTTACTATCTTTTCAGCAGCAAAACGAATCTGAGGCGCATCGGCAAGCTCAACGGCGCCCTTATCTACAAGAGCAGCGTTCTGAGGATTAATGGGAAGCTTTGCAAGAACCGGAACACCTAAAGCGTCTGCAACTTCCTGAACCTTGCTCTCACCGAAAATTGCGTGTTCCTTGCCGCAGTCGGGACATACAAAACCGCTCATATTCTCAACGATTCCGAGAACAGGAACGTTCATCATCTGAGCCATGTTATATGCCTTTTTGACAATCATTGTAACAAGATCCTGGGGAGTTGTTACAACTACAATGCCGTCAACGGGAAGTGACTGGAACACTGTAAGGGGTACATCGCCTGTTCCGGGAGGCATATCAACAAACATATAGTCAACCTCGCCCCACATAACATCGCTCCAGAACTGCTTTATAACTCCGGAAATAACGGGACCTCTCCAGACAACAGGCTGGTCGTCCTTTTCGAGGAGCAGATTAATTGACATTATTTTTATGCCGGTTTTGCTCTCGCAGGGCATAAGGCACTCGTCATTGCCTACAGCCTTATCGTGAATACCGAAAGCCATAGGTACAGACGGTCCTGTAACATCTGCATCAAGCACTGCGGTCTGTTTTCCCATATTCTGCACTGCACAGGCAAGCATTGATGTTACAAGGGATTTACCTACTCCGCCTTTGCCGCTTACAACACCGATTACGTGCTTTACCTGGCTGTACTTGTTGGGCGGAGCCATTAAGTCACGCTTGTCGCAGTTTGCGGAACAGCTTGAACAATTACCCGAACATGATGATTTTGTCTCTTCACTCATTTTATTCATCTCTTTCTGACGCCTCTCGGCTTTTGTTGTCTTGTTTTTCAGGCTGCCATTTGGTTTTTCCGCTGCGTCTTTTACGCATGTCAGCAAAAAAATCAGTCAGCAGCTTTGAACATTCTTCCTGCATAAAGCCTCCTTCAACAGGAGGCTTATGGTTATAGGGAAGTTCAAAAAGATTTATAATCGAGCCGCATGAACCCGCTTTAGGGTCATAAGCTCCGAAAACCACACGCTTAATGCGTGAATTTATAATTGCTCCTGCGCACATGGGACACGGCTCCAAAGTGACGTAAAGTTCACATTCCCAAAGCCGCCATCCGCCTAATTTTCGGCAGGCATTTTCGATTGCTTCTATTTCTGCATGGGCAACGGCTGTTTTATCCTTTTCCCTGCGGTTTCTGCCCTCACCCACTATTTCGCCGTTTCTCACTACTACTGCTCCTACGGGAACTTCATCTTCCTCGGCGGAAAGACGGGCAAGATTCAAAGCCGCTTCCATAAAAATTTTATCCTGTTCCATTTTAACCTCAGGTAAATTTAAAGGACTGGAGAGTGGATAAAATCATGATACACAAAGCTGCAATCAGAGGCGGAGTACAGATAAACGCACTTCTCTTCTTCTTTTCGGAAAGCTCTGTGCTCGGTACAGGAATTCTGACTCTGTCCTTTGTATAGAAATAAAGAACAGCGCATACAAGACCTGCTGCAACAAGCAGAACCGAATATAAAACATATATCATATTATAAGTGCTGTTGCTTACATAATTTCCTACAAGGTCGAGAACTGCCGATACAAAATTGTTAAAGAAATGAATGGCGATTCCTGTCCACATAGAACCTGTTACAACAACAGCATATCCAATTATTATACCTACAATAAAGGCAAATATTGCCTGAACGGCATTGCCGTGCATAAGTCCGAAAACAAGAGCTGACATAACAATAGCAAACTTGTCGCCGTACTTTCTCAGAGGCTGCATTATTACTCCTCTGAAAGCAAATTCCTCAGTCATTGCCGGCACAACGGAAATATATATTACATAAAGTATTATTCCTAAAGCTGATTCAGGTGTTTCATACTCAGGAGAAACCATCTCTAAGCCGCCGGCATTGAGAATCATCGAAATTATAGCAACGATGTAATTCGCCAAAAATGAGCCTGCAATACCCATTATAATAAGCAGGATAAAGGAACGCTTATTATGCGGTCTGCCATAAGGCAAGGTAAATGAAACTCTTGACTTAAGAGCCTTATAGCTTATAAGGAACGGTACTCCGATAAACAAAAGAGAAGTAAGTATTCCGTAACCGTTTTCAAAAAGTTCGCTGGAGTTATAAGCTTCTTTAACTCCCGGAATAAACGCTGCTAAGCTAATAATAAAGCTCACAACAAAAGTGAGAAGAACACCTATGCCAGCCCAATTGCTTATGGTTTTTATGCCCGCCTTTTCACGTTTCATTTTAGGCGTTTCAATTTTCATATAACCGGGACTGGGACGATATCCGTTTCCTCCATAGCCATACTGGGGCTGATTTGTGCCGTATCCGTTCTGGTTACCGTAATTATAACCGTAACCATTCTGATTACCGTATCCATAACCGCCGGCATTATTGCCCTGATTATTATAGCCGTATCCGTTTGTATTGTTTCCCTGACCGTAATATCCATTCTGATTGTTATTCAAGCTAATCACCTCTTTTGGATTTTACGCCGCAATAAGTTAAAATCAGTCTTGCTTCTCCTGCTGTGCAGCTTTGGCAGCTGCTTCAGCCTTTCCCTCTGGGGTATCACGATAATACTGAGTCTTTGGCTTCGGATGAGGTCTTGAAGCCCAGAGTCTATCTGCCTCGGGAGCCCATGCCTTTGCAAACTTTTCACATCTTGCACACAGTACATCTACATCCTCGGGACATACAAGATCAGTTGATTTAGCGCCTGTTTCCTTTACCATCTTTCTGAGATACTCAGGATTTTCAAGCATGGGACAGGGTCTTAAATGGTTATCATTAAAGGGCTGATTTTTATAGTATGCTTGGAAAAGAGGATTTTTAAGAGCCTCTATAAGTGTATGAGTTCTGATATTGGAATCAGAATAATGAATGAATACACAGGGCTCGATATCTCCCGCAGAGTTAATATGGAAATAGTTTCTTCCTCCTGCAATGCATCCGCCTACATACTCGGCGTCATCCTGGAAGTCAAAGACGAATATGGGCTTACCCTTATGAGGATCTCTCATCTGCTTCATCCATGCATACATATGTTCTCTCTGCTTGGGAGTCGGAATAAGCTCAGGTACAGCTCCGCTGCCAACAGGCATATAGTTAAAGTAAAATCCGAATTTTACTCCCTTTGAAATCATAAGGTCTATAAATTCTTCGGAAGTTACAGTATCTACGTTTGCGCTTGTATAGCATACGGACATACCGAAAATGCATCCGTTCTTTTTAAGAAGATCCATTGCGGCAATGCTCTTTTGGTAAACTCCGTCGCCACGGCGTGCATCGTTGGTTTCTTCTGTTCCCTCAATGCTTATTGCAAGGGAAAGGTTACCGACTCTCTTCATATCCTCGCAGAATTTCTGGTCAACAAGAGTTGCGTTTGTATAAGCAAGGAATACACAGTCGGGATTATTTTCGCAAAGCTCGATTATATCGTTTTTACGGATAAGTGGCTCGCCTCCCGTAAGCATATAAACATGGGTTCCCATTGCTTTGCCCTGAGAGACAATACTTGCCATTTCTTCATTGGTAAGGCTCTGCTTATGTCCGTACTCAGCAGACCAGCAGCCCTTACATCTTAAATTGCAGGCACTTGTGGGGTCAAAGAGAATTATCCACGGAATATTGCAGCCGTATTTTTCTCTGTTTTCACGTACCGCTTTTGTACCGGTAAATCCTGCTCCGAGTCCCAGAGCAATACCAACCTTTTTAAGAGTGTCGTGATCTGTATCTTTAATTATGTTAAGTCCGAACTGCCTCCAGACGTTTTCGGGATCCCTTGCGCCCTTTCTTATAGCTTCAACATATTTCTCAGGGAACACACGTCCTCCAAGAGTAGTAACCGTATCAACTATTTTAAGAAAGTTCTTCTCAGGGTCCTTGTCGATATACTTAAGTATTCTGTCGACTAAAACGCCTACGGCAGCCTGCTGGATTTTTTCTTTCGCTTTCATGGTTACCCCCAAAATTTACTTTGTACTTATCCTTAATATAATATTACATACTCACTTTTAAGTCAATTCAAAAGATTGTTACATTTGTTTACACATTGTTAATTTATTGTAAAGAAAATAGCCCCTGGTTCATAAAAGGACTCAGGGGCTGTTATAATCGTACTTTTAAAATATGATTTTAACTTTATGTCCGCCTTTTTTACCGTAAAGACGAAGTATACCTGTTTTTGCAAAGGGATAGCTTTCTATTTCATATCGGCAGTCCGTTTCAATATCCTTCGGACGTGAATGAAGAAAGACAATGGTATCCTCATCGTTATCCTCATTTTGTACAAAGCTCATTCTGAAATATTTATCTTCCTTATCATAGGAAAATGAAATAAGGTCACCGTTTATCCGCTGGGGATATGGTCTCGAAAGGGAATCAATTACCGGTGATTTTAAAATCTTCTTGTCATATGCCCAGTAAACACTGCTCCAGTTATTGCTGTTGAAAAACTCAATAAGGTGGTCGATATGACCTATCCAGCGATTGCCTCCTGTAAATCCGCCCCATTCTCCTACAATTACCGGAACACCCAGACGCTGCTGACTTCTCTGATGCTCTTCAAAAATTGAATCTACCCTTTCATTACTTGCATACTTATAAAGGGGCGAATCCACAAACAGATCATAACCGTGAGGAGCAAAGGCAAGCTGCTTTTCACGCACACCGTTAACCTCCACCGCAGGAGCACTGTAAGGTATTCCGAGATTTGAATAGTAGCAGTTTTCCATAAGAATTATACCTTTATCCGTAACCTCTCTTATTGCTGCCGCACCCTTATTTATAAACGGAGAATAGAAGTTTACATCAAAATCTCTTATGATGTCATATCCGGAAAGCACGGCTTTATGAAAAAGCTCTTTCTGGGACATTATTTCTTTAATGGCTGAAAGCTTTGCGGGACTTGCAAGACGTGCAGCGGTTTTACCTATAAGCTTTAAAAAGCCTTTCTTTTCATTTCCTCCGTCAAAGCAGGACCGAAGCTCAAACTTCTTTCCTATTTTGCCGGCTCTTTCCTCTGCCATTTTGACAACGGTTTCTATTAGAGAAGTAAAAACTTTACCTCCCGGAGTTCCTGGATAAGGCTCATTCATAAGGTCAAATCCGAAATAAGCGGGGCTCTTTGAAAATCTTTCAGCAACATGCTTTAACATATCACAGTAATATTCCTGAAGTCCTCTGCAGTTTACTTTTTCATTTGCCCAAAAAGCATCAAAAGATTTTTGAACGGCTCTGCCGTAAAAATATCCCTCTGCCCAGATGAACAACGCTTTTTTAAATTTCTCACCTTTTGCAAGGCAAGCCCATTCAGGTGCTCCGTCGCCAATGCCGCTTTTGGCTCCGTATAAATCCTGATGTATATCTATGAAAAAGTAGATTTTGTATTTTTCACAATATTTGACTATTTTTTCAATTTCATCAAGATATTCCTCATTGTATACGCCGGGTTTCGGCTCAACCGCATCCCATATAACTCCCAGCCTTATGAGATTGAATCCGAGTTCCTTAAACTCTCTTATGGTTTCTTCATCCCATTTGAATTTGTATTTTCTGTGTCCGACGATTGTCGGCTCTCCCTTATTTACAAGATTTATGCCGTTAAAAATACATTCTCTACCCTTTTCATCTCTGAATTTTAACCCCTCAGTATAAATCCTGTCCATAAAACCGCTGCTCCTTTAAAATTGATATGTTTTTATTATACTCAGCCAGACAGAAAACAACATACCTTTTTCGGCATAGTTTATACACATTACGGACTGATTAATTTGATTTTTATAAATGGTGCTGATATAATAAATCAGATGAGGTGAACAATTTGAAAAAATACTTAAATCCCTGTGAAAGCGGTACACAGTTTTCTCCGAAACTTATAGAAATATTCAACGGCGACACCTTCCACGCTGCTAAGGAAAACAGCGCCGCTCTGCCTATTAAATCAGACTATACATTTATAAGGATAATTGAAGGAACAGGGGTTATTATTTTAAAATCCGCTGAATTTTCCCTATCATCAGGAGATATAATCATCGCTGACAGCAAGGATTTTGTAGACATTTCATCCAATGCTTCATACTGGGTGATGCGTTTTAATTCATCCTCTGCACCACCTGTTTTCGAAAAGAAAACTGTATATTCCGTTCCTTTTTCATCTGAGGAAAACGAGCTTCTCTCAAAACTTTTCGACTCAAAAGAATGGGACGAAAAACTGTTCCCCTCATTTTGCAGCAGTATTTTTTCACTTTATTACCTGGAGCTTGCGGGAAAATACTTAAGAAGCGAAACTTCGGTAACGCCATATCACAGAGAGATATGTGAAGCTATTGAATATATAAAACAGCACTATGACAGCGTAAGTGTTTCTGAGCTTGCAGATATGCTTCACCTTTCGGAAAGAATGCTCAGAAAGATTTTTTCTGCCGAAACAGGTTCTTCACCAAACACTTATATACAAAAAGTACGTCTCGGCAAAGCAAAGGAGATGCTCAAAGACAGCTCTCTTTCTGTGGGAGACGTTTCTGACGCTCTGGGATACTCAAATCAGTTCCACTTCTGCCTTGCATTTAAAAAGGCATTCGGTCTATCCCCCTCAGCTTACAGAAAAACTCCGTCGGTAATTTTATAAACACAGACAAAAACCCCTGTGAGATTAAACTCACAGGGGTTAATTGATTTTATTATCGTTTTTTACGGCTGCGGCTGTTGAGACTCAACGGCTCTGCGCACAAAATCAGTCATGGATTCTATGAGCTCATCGCTGTCGCCCAGTTCCCTGCTGCCTATAAACAGCTTTTTACGCTCGGCATAGTATCCGGAAGCAAAAGAAAACTGATACATCATTACAAGATTGTCGAGCATAAACGCCGTGGCATTAACATCAAGGTCCTTGCGTACTCTGCCAATGGCTTTGTCATAACTGAGAATTTCACGGTAGAGCCTTACCGTTACCGCCTCCGCATGATCCGATATTCTTTCGGAAAGATTTCGCAGGCTCTGTGACGAACAGTCCAGATAGATCTGATGCATCTGCGGGTTTTCGGTGGCGGACTCCCTTGCAAGGCGGAGCATTTCTTCAAATGCATTTACAACGCCCTTGGTGGTATCCACCCCTGAAAGCAGTTTATACATCATCTCAAGACAATGATCCATAACCGCCAGAAACAGATCCTCCTTAGACTCAAAGTAGCTGTACATTGAGCCTATGCTTATCCCCGCAGATTTGGCTATTGTATTTATATTCGCCGCATTGAAACCTTTGGCGGCAAATTCATTTATGGCCGCTTCGAAAACCCGGCGTCTTCTGTCCGCCGTAGTTGATTTAAACGGGGAATTTGTCTTATTTTTTGAACTATCCATGCAGTGTCTCCGTTTAAAGCTTTGCCTTAGCCTTTAGCAAGAGCTGCAACCTCAAGCATGAAATTACCTATCTGACCGGCGAACTCAGGAGCTCCGTCAAGAATAAGCTTGCCTGCCTTGAGCGAGTCAAGCATATCGGCTGTTCCGAAAAGAATACCCATGGCATCATCGTAGTTGGGGAAACGCATAAGGAAGAAGGGTAATGAACGCTTATAGGTTCCTCTTCCTGCCTTGGATTTACCCGCCTTGATACGGATGTATGCCGAGCAGTCGGGATCGCAGTCAATAGCCATTGCATAAACACGGTCGGGGCTGGGAGTAGTCCAGTTCTTTATCTCCTCATGGCCTGCCTTGTTAAGCTGGCTGATACCGCTTGTTATAAGATAGAAATAGCATTTACATGTGAGCTTTTTCATATCCGGATCTGTTGGCGGCTCTTTAGCACCAAGAACTGCGGACATTTTAAGAAGCACCTGTACTATTGAAACAAGGGTAGGCACATATTTTGCCTTTTTAACCTTGATTTTCGGAATGCAGTCAGGTCCCATTTTACCCTTGAAGAATTTGTTAAGGGCGGGAATGCTCTTAAACTGAAGCTCTACATGGGGATCACGGTCAACACGTCCGGCATGTACCTGCCAGTCGTCAAGGCCGTTGATGACAAAATGAGTTGCAACCTTTCCCTCAGGAGCATCGGGGTCAAGTGCGCTTACCTGAACTACCGCATGGGTGTTTTTAAACTTCGCACCAAGTGACGGTATATCGGTAGCTATTACCTTTGCCAGAGGGAGGGCGCAGTTGAGAAATATTTTACTTGAATAAATATCTTCTTTTGTAACTGCCATATATTACACCTCGTCATCCCATGAATCGTCCTCTTCAAAGTCCTTATGCATAACCTCACGGACAGCGTCAATGATGCCGTTGGCGTCGATGCCGACCATGGACATAATATCCTCGTGAAGACCAATAGGTGCAAATTTATCGGGATGTCCGAGCTTCTTGAAGGCGCAGCCCTTACCGTACTGAGCGATAACGTCTGCAACAGCTGTTCCGAGACCGTTGATTACGTTGTGGTCCTCAGCGGTGATGATGCGGCGTGTATCAACAATTGCCTTCTGAACTGCTTCAACATCGAGAGGCTTAAGAGTATGCATATTGAGAACTCTGACTTTAAGGCCGTCTGTTGCCTCAAGTGATTTTGCTGCCTGAAGAGCCTGATATACGCAGGAACCGCAGGCGATAACTGTAATATCTGTACCCTCATGAACTGTATGAGCCTTGCCGAGCTGGAAGCCATACTCTGTATCTGTATAGAGAATACGGTCGAATCCACGGTTGATACGGATATAAACCGGGCCGGGAGTCTCATAAGCTGCACGAACTGCATTAACGGTTTCCATACCGTCTGCGGGGCAGATGTATGTCATGTTGGGGAATGTAAGAAGGCATCCCATATCAACGATGGCATGGTGTGTGGAGCCAGCCTGACCGAATGATGTACCGGCATGGCTTCCGATGATTTTAACGTTAACGTTCTGATAGCAGATATCTGCATGGATCTGGTCGGCAACACGCATTGTTGCGAAAGCGGACATTGTAGATACGAAAGGAACAAGTCCTGCCTTAGCCATACCTGCTGCAATACCGAACATATTCTGCTCAGCGATACCTACGTCAAAGAAACGGTCGGGGAACTCTTTTCCGAATACGCCGATCTTTGTTGAACCTGCAAGGTCAGCTGTAAGTGCGACAACCTCGGGATGCTCTCTTCCAAGTTCGCACATTGCTTTTCCGTAATACTCCGCAGTAGCCATTGCTTCTGAGCCAACCGCTGTGTAAACAAGTCCTCCTGCCATGATTACTTCGCCTCCCTTTCAACACGCTCAACACGTTTTTTGTAATACTCATCAAGATCTTTTGCAGCCTTGTCGTGAAGATCCTGGTCAATTGCACCGTAGTGCCACTTGTAATCGTTCTCCATGAAGCTGATACCGGCGCCCTTAACTGTATTTGCAATGATCATAACGGGCTTTTCTGTTGCTGCATAGCCCTTATCGATAGCGTCTGCAAGCTCTTTGAAGTTATGTCCGTCAACTTCGTAAACGTCGAAGCCGAATGCTCTCCACTTATCTGCAAAGGGTTCGAGCTTCATCTCATTCTCTGTGGGACCGTCCATCATCATGTGGTTACGGTCAACAAATGAAATAAGATTTGTTGTATTGAACTGACCGGCAGACATTGCTGCTTCCCAGTTGGAGCCTTCGTCGCATTCGCCGTCGCCGAGAAGGCAGAAAGTCATATAATCTTTACCCTGTACTCTTGCTGCAAGAGCTGTACCAACGGCAATTGAAAGACCGTGGCCAAGGGAACCTGTTGATGCGTCTACGCCCTTAACCTTATTGCTGTCAAGGTGAACGCCCATCTTTGAATTTGTAAGGTTGAATGTTTTAAGCTGTGCAGGATCATTCCATCCCATATCGCAGAGAAGTCCGGCATAACCGATACCGATATGTCCCTTACTGAGGATGAAGCGGTCACGATCCTCCCAATCAGGATCGTCCTTTTTAAGTCTCATGTACTTGTAATAGAGGATTGTAAGAATGTCCATTGAACTGAGGCTTCCGCCGATGTGTCCGCTGCCTGCACAAAGAGTTGTATCAAGGCAAGTGTGGCGAAGCTGATTGGCTTTTGCTTCAAGGTCAAGCCATTCCTGCTTGGTGAGTGGCATATTGAATAAACCTCCTTATGATTTCAATTTTATAATTCTAACCGGAGAGAGGACTACGCCCCTCTCCGTCAATGCCCTTTATTTATGCGTCGGGATTATTCTTTCTTACTGCCTTGAATGCATCTTCCGCAATTTCAATTGAACGGTTGATTTCTTCATGAGTAAGAGATGCGTTGATAAAGTGGTTGTGGTGAGAAGTGATGAAGATACCTCTCTGTACACACTCGGCTACCCACTGCTGATGAAGCATAAGGGAGTCGTCGTTTGCTGTTCTCAGATAGAACAGTGACGGTGCACCGGAAACAACAAGATCAAATCCGTGCTCTTTACCTGCTTTTACAAAACCGTCTGTAAGCTCTCTGCCAAGCTTATCAAACATAGCGGGTGTATCAAGAGCTTTCATCTTGTTGATACATGCAATACCTGCTGCAAAGGGAACTGCGCTCATCCAGTAGCTTCCTGTATATGTCAGGGAGCTGACGGCATCCTTAAGGGATTCACGTCCGCACAGAGCTGAAACGTTGTAGCCGTTTGCAAGAGCTTTACAGAAGCAGATAAGGTCTGCCTTGAATCCGAAGAAGTGGTCAGAACCTGCAAGGTCAAGACGGAAGCCTGCACGAACGTCGTCGATAATAAGAACTACGCCGTGATCGTCGCAGAGCTTGCGAACCTTCTGCCAGTATCCCTCATCGGGGAAGAAGTTATCAACAAAGTTACCATGCATATAGGGAGTAGCAATAAGACCTGCAATTTCACCCTTATACTCATTGAACACTTTTTCCAGTGCGGGGAAATCGTTAAAATCAACATAGATATTATTGGCAACTTCCTCTTCGAGAATACCCGGATAATCGAGTTTCTGTGTCCATGGAGCAACGCCGTGATAATATCCGTTAAAGAAAACAATCTTCTTACGTCTTGTAGCTGCACGAGCTGTCATAACAGCAAGTGAAGTTACGTCGCCGCCGTTTTTAGCAAAGAATGCCCAGTCTGCACAGGCAACTGTATCAACAAGAAGTTCTGCAAACTCTACCATCTTTGCAGAGGGAATTGTAACGCAGTTTTCTTTCTTAAGCTGTTCGAGAGCGGCAGCGTCAACATCGGGATCACAATAACCCAAAACGTTGGGACCGTAGCCGCACATATAGTCGATAAACTCATTTCCGTCAAGATCCCAGAACTTGCTTCCCTTTGCATGCTCGGAGAACATGGGGAAAACATTGTTGGGAATATAGCATCCCTCTGACGGTCCCTGATGACCGTAAATACCGGAGGGGATTACATTAAAAGCCTTTTTAAACATTTCATGGCTTTTTTCAAACTTATAAAGCTTCATCCTTGGTTCCTCCCGTTATGATAAGTACTGGCTTACTCTGTCCAGTATTCTGTTCGCATTGTCTATCATGTTGATCATACCGCTCATGGCGATTGAACCGTCGCAGATACATGCCATTGCGCTGAGCTTTCCTGCAAGAAGATCGCCGGCAACGTCGATGCTGGAGAATTCCATAACTGCTCTGGGATTATCGCAGCGCTTTTTAAGAGCGATGATTCTGTGATTCTTAACTCTGAGAGTAAGACCTACACTGCCCTTAACGTTCATTGCAATATCACCGTCGGGGATAAGGTTTGCGCTGAACTTACCGCTCTGGTCGTTATTGGCAATCTGTGCGATTGCGACGCCGGCAACATAAAGGGTAAGTATTGTGCTTATTTCACGGAACTTGGGATCTTTCAAATCTTCCTCTGAGGGACGAAGATATTTTGAAAGAAGATCCGTAAGAGGTACAAAGCTCTTAAGAAGGAACTTGATGTGAGTAAATCCCTTCGACGGAATAGGTGTTGTGGTTCCGTCAAGCAGACCGTTGAATTTTTCGCATGATGAGAAGGGAAGCTTAATGTCGCTGTCCGGTGCAACTCCGTCTTCCATTCTGCAGCGTCCGTTCTTGAAGAGAAGAGTTGCGGCAGGTCCGCCCTTTACCTCAAAGGCTACTTTAAGAGGCTTTTTGTTTGTAAGCAATGCTCTCGCCGCCGGATCCAGCTCGCAGAGATTTTCGCATGCACCCAAAACTGCATAAAGATTTACATAAGCAGCAGCTCTGGGATCGGTTTTAGTTAACACTATCGTTTCCTCCTTCTTTTAGAGTGAGCACTCATTCGGGAACGGATGCAAAAGGACTTTCATTAAAAGCCATAATAAATATTAATCCTTAAACCGATAAAACGCTCACTTCATAATTTGAGTTCAAAAGTATTGTAACAAAAACAGCTTTCCCTGTCAATGAACAAGATGTTAATACTAAGTTCAAAAAATACGAATCAAATAAATATTTTTCGGTTATTATGACAGTAATTTTTTCGTTTATTGCATAATATAATGAATTTTTATCTTTAAAATCGAGCGAAGACTCGATAACTTTTTTCACCTTGCCCATTCAGAAAATTTTTTATGTTTTCTGAAATTATCCGTTACACTGTGCAAAATTAACCTATTATCCGATAAAATTTCTACACAAATTACAAAAAATCCGTTATTTTTAAATGCAAAAACAAAAATCCCGGAAAGAATCCGGGATTAGAAGTGTAAAAAATATAAGTATTTTTGTAAAATTTGAAAATGGAAAAATAAATTCGGTTTTGATCCTCTTGGCAAGACTTAATCCAAAAATTTTCCGAGAAACGCTTTTGTTCTTTCGTTCTGAGGATTGTTGATCAAATCTTCTGCTTTACCCTGTTCCACAATGACTCCGCCGTCCATAAATATAATCTTATCGGCAACGTCTCTTGCAAAGCCCATTTCATGGGTGACGATAACCATTGTCATGTGCTCCAAGGCAAGTTCTTTTATAACCTTCAAAATTTCTCCTGTAAGCTCAGGGTCAAGAGCAGAGGTAGGCTCATCAAAAAACAGTACTGAAGGATTGAGAATCAGCGCTCTTGCTATGGAAACACGCTGTTGCTGTCCGCCGGAAAGCTGTCCGGGATATGCGTCAGCTTTATCCTCAAGCCCCATTTTCTTTAAAAGCTCCATGGCCTTTTCTTTTGCCTCTGGTTTTTTCATTATTCCAGTTGAAACAGGAGCTTCTATGATATTTTTAAGCACAGTCATATGAGGGAACAAGTTAAAATTCTGGAAAACAAGGCCGAAACATGTACGGATTGTCTTAAGTTCTTTCTTGGAGGCATATTTAATTTTTTCGTCTTCCTCCCAGAACATCTTTCCGCCGTTTTCGTATACTATTTCACCGCCGTCGGCTCTCTCAAGGAGAGTTGCACATCTGAGGAGTGTGGATTTACCCGAACCTGAGGGTCCGATAATGGCTACAACCTCGCCCTTTTCAACGTTGAGGGAAATATCTTTCAGAACCTCCAGCTCACCAAAGGCTTTTCTAATATTTTTTATTTCTAAAACACTCATTTTCAAAGCCTCCGATCAGTTAAAATAATTCATACGCTGTTCGACTTTTCCCATTACAAAAGCCACAACAAGATTTGTCACATAATAGAATACACCGGCTACTACTAACGGGATAAGTGAAGAGGTTGAGTTTACAAGCATCTTGGCTATTGTAAACATTTCAACATACGAAATTGCAAAAGCAAGGGATGTATCTTTTACAAGGGTTATTATTTCATTTGTAGTTGCAGGGAGTATGTTTTTCACCATCTGCGGGAAAACGATTTTAAAGAAAATCTGCGGTTTAGAAAAACCTAAAATCTCTCCGGCTTCATACTGTCCCTTGGGAACAGCCTCAATTCCGCCACGATAAATTTCAGCAAAATATGCGGCATAGTTGATGCCGAAAGCAATTATAACCGCCATAAAACGATAATTTGACGGCATTACAACATCAAAAAGAAGAGAAGGGCCAAAGTACACAGCAATAAGCTGAAGCATTAGCGGAGTACCTCTCATAACAGAGATAAAAAACTTAACAGGCAAACTGATAATCTTATACTTCGACATTCTTCCGAAAGCCACAATAAGTCCCAATGGTAAAGATATTAAAAGAGTGAGGAAAAAAATTGTAAGCGCATCGACATAGCCTTCGGCAAGCTGTTTTACTACGCCGGAAAACTCCTGCCTTGTCAACGCCAAAGTCAAAAGACCGTATTCCATATAATAACGCTCCATTCAAAATATAATCCGAAAAACAGAGGCAGACCGGAGCCTGCCTCTGACGTTATCCGAAAGCAATCACATTATCCTTTGATTGTAGTGATATCCTTGCCGAACCACTGTTCGGAAATTTTCTTCATTGTACCGTCCTTTGCCATTTCCTGAAGAGTTGTTTCAACCTTATCTCTCAGTGCTGAATTGCCAAGAGCAAAACCTACTCCATAGCTCTCCTGAGCAATTGAGTCAATGACTTTAAGACCGGGATTTTTAGCTATGTAATAATCCGCTACAACCTCATCAACAAGAACAGCGTCTACACCGCCGGCTTTAAGCTCATTAAGGGCTGATACGTTATCAGCTACAAAAAGAGTATTAGCAAGAGAATCTTTGATATCCGCTCTTGAATTAAGAGCGTTCTCTGCAGTTGAGCCCTGCTGAAGAGCGAGAACCTTTCCTGCAAGATCAGCAGCAGTTTTAATATCGGACTTTTCATTTACAACAATAACCTGTGCGTTTGTTACATATGGTGATGTCCAAAGGTAATCACCTTCACGACCTGTCATTGTAAAGCCGTTCCAAATGCAGTCAATATTACCTGTGCCAAGCTCCATGTTCTTAGCATCCCAGTTAATGGGCACTGCTTCAAACTCCATGCCAAGGCGCTTTGCAACTTCTTTTGCAAGGTCAATATCAAAGCCTACATAATTTCCCTCTGTATCACGGTAACCCATAGGCGGGAACTCAGGATCAAGACCGATTTTAAATACTCCGTCGTTTGCAGCGGCTGCTACTTTGGCATTGTCAACTTCCATCTTCTCGCCGTTTGACTTATCGCCGCCGGCAGGGTTTGTATCGGTATTTCCTTCATCAGCTGTACCGCAGGCTGCAAGTCCCAAAGAAAGAACAAGAATTACAGCTGCAAGTATTAATGCTATTTTCTTTTTCATTTGTTTTCCTCCTCATTCCGTTTTCATTCTGCTATGTTATATTATCATGTTAGCAGGGTAAAGTAAAGCCTTTTTTTACTTTTTTATCTCTATATCGCCTCTTTTTACAAGAGCCATGGTTTTAAGTATTGCAGTCTGGGTTTTTCCGTCACGGATTTTGCCGTCAATTATATCTTCGCAGAGCTTTTCGAGAGGCACTTTTTCCACATTTAAAAATTCATCTTCATCGAGATCCTGATCTCCGAAGGAAAGCCCCCATGCAGCATAAAGGTGGATTATCTCTCCGCAGTATCCGGGAGTCGGATAGAATTTTCCGAGATCCATATAATGCTCAGCTGTGGCTCCTGTTTCCTCTTTAAGCTCTCTCTTTCCCGATTCAAAGGGATCTTCACCTTTTTCGAGCTTTCCTGCCGGAATTTCCTGAATAACTTCTCCATAAGGATAACGAAACTGCTTTACAAGCAGCACTTCCATATCATCAGTCAGAGGAACTATTGCCACTCCGCCGGGATGCTCTACTACTTCCCTTTTTGCCGTTCTGCCGTTGGGAAGCTCCGCTACATCGACTCGGACGTTTATAATTTTACCGTTATATATGTATTCTTTTTCCAGAGTTTTTTCTTCAAGTTTCATAAGAATGCCTCCACATAAATTTTATCTATTTGATTCATTGTAACCCGATTTTAATATTTTGTCCATTTATTTATAATTGAGGTTCTTTTTTGCTTGTCCCCTTCATACCTCTTTACAAAAGGAGTGATTTAATGGACAGGATTGTTACGGTAACTCAGCCGGATACACAGCATCTCATTCAGTGGATTGATACTTTAAGAAAGAAATACCCTGAAATTACACCGACGGTATACGGCAGAAGCAAAGCAGGAAGACCCATTTTTCTTTTATCAATTGGAACGGGAAAGGAAAACATTTTTTATTCTGCCGGATTTCACGGATCAGAATGGATAACCGTACTTACAGCTATGCGCTTTTTTGAAGATATTGTATTTTCTCAAAATGAAGGCAAATTATTAAGTGGATATGATTTTAATAAAATACTTAAAGAAAAGCGCCTTGTATTTATGCCCTGCGTAAACCCTGACGGCACGGAAATTTCAATAAACGGATTCCACTGTGCAAGGGAATATTATCAGATAGTTAAAAGTGTCGGCAAGGACGACCACATTCACTGGAATGCAAACGCCGCCGGTGTAGACATAAACCATAATTTTGACGCAGGCTGGGAAAAGCTCAAGGAAATGGAGCTAATACAGGGAATAAAAGCACCTGCTCCCACAAGATTCGGAGGACTTGCCCCTGAAAGCGAACCTGAAACAAGAGCGGTCACCACTCTTTGCAGACAGGTTGATTTTTCACGGGCAATGGCCCTTCACAGTCAGGGTGAGGAAATTTTCTGGGAATACGGAGAAAACACCCCGCCGGAAAGCCGCAGTATGGCTTTAAAGCTCTCCGAAAAATCAGGATATACGTTAGTTGAAAACAGCGGCCTTGCCTCCCACGGAGGATTCAAGGACTGGTTTATTGACGAGCTTAAAAAGCCCGCTTTTAC
>UQGM01000028.1 GCA_900540535.1 uncultured Oscillospiraceae bacterium
GTCAGTTTATTTAAAGGCAAAGGAAAATCTCGAAAAGCTTACAAAGGACGGAATCTGCATACAGGATAAAAATCCGTGCTTTTATATTTACCGTCAGATAATGGACGGAAGAAGTCAGACGGGACTTGTGGGCTGTGCGGGAATTGATGATTATATAAACGGAATTATCAAAAAGCATGAGCTTACAAGAGCCGATAAGGAAGAGGACAGAATCCGCCATGTTGATACCTGCAACGCCAATACAGGCCCTATATTTTTAACATATTCTTCTGACGGAGAAACAGAAAAAATAATATCATCCTGGCAGGAAACTCATGCTCCTGTTTATGACTTCGCAGATGCTGCCGGAGTTCAGCAGACAGTGTGGGTTATAGATGACGCTGAGGTAAATGAAAAGCTCAGGGCAGTGTTTGAGAAAACACCGGCTCTCTATATTGCCGACGGACATCACAGATGTGCTTCTGCCGTTAAAGTCGGAATTGAAAGAAGAAAACAGAATCCCGGATATACAGGAGAAGAGGAATTTAACTTCTTCCTTGCAGTTGCTTTCCCGGCTCAGGAGCTTGCAATAATGGACTATAACCGGGTTGTCCATGACCTTAACGGAAAAACCGCCGAGGAATATTTAAAGGAAATAGAAGAGAAATTCTATATACAGAAACAGGGTGCTGAGCCCTATAAACCACAGGAGCAGCACACTTTCGGAATGTATCTTGAAGGAGAATGGTATTCTCTTAAAGCTAAGGAGGGTACATTCAGTACGGAAAATCCTGTTGATTCCCTTGATGTTTCAATTCTTCAGAAAAATCTTCTCGATCCGGTTTTGGGAATAAAAGATCCGAGAACCGATAAGAGAATTGACTTTGTAGGCGGTATAAGAGGACTTGAAGAACTTAAAATCCGTGCCGATAAAACCGGCGGCACAGCTTTTGCGGTTTATCCTGTTACTGTTAAAGAGCTTATGGATATTGCCGATGCAAATATGATTATGCCTCCGAAATCCACATGGTTTGAACCAAAGCTTTTAAGCGGACTTTTCATACATCCCCTTTCTTAATTAGGAGGAAATAAATTGGATCAGAAAAAATACAAGAAAATGCTCAATGCATATATTTTAAAGCAGCTGTTTTTCGGTGCGCTCTATGTCTGCGCCATGGGTGTGGCAGCTTTTTATCTTCAAAATATTTTTATTTCTTTAGCCGTACTTTTTTTGTGTGTAATAATGTCAACTAAAATACGCCGTGTGGTTCTTGCAAAGTATAAGAATCTTTTGGATGAGGACTGCAATCCCGAGGATTATCTCGGATTTTACGGCGAGTTTGAAAAATTCACAAAAAGCTACTACGGAAAAATAATCTGCCGTTTGGAAATTGCAAAGGCTCTTTATTATATGGGCGATTCAGCTCAGGCGCTCAGATATCTTGCATCGAGAGTACCCGAGTATTCGCTTCTTCCCCAGGAGCTTATGCTCTACTATAACCTTATCATAAACTGTTATTTTCACCGTGGAGACTGCGCCTCTTTGGAGGTGGCTGAAAGAAAGATTTCCGATCTTTCAAGGTCAGAAAATTATCCCGTGAATGTAAAGGCTGGCTTTAGTGCAATGAGAGAGTTCGCTGAAGGAGCAATTGCCTTTATAAAAAAAGATCCCGTAGGAGCCATGGAAGGACAGCAATTTTTTGAAAATATAAAGTTTACAAAGCTCCAGTCAGTGTGCAATTCTTATCGTATGGCATGCATTCATCTCTGGAAAGGCGAAAAGGAAGAGGCTGAGGAGCTTTTTAATTATGTAAAAGAATACGGCAATGGTCTTTACCACGTAAAGCTTGCGGAAGAAAAGCTTAAAGAGATGGCAGAGAATATAGACTGAGAGGTAGAGAAAGATGCAGAAAACCTTTAACGCTTTGGCGGTTACAACAAATCTTCATTTTACTGATAAACAGTATGAAGAGCTTCTTAATGCTTCAAATTCGCACAGCAATCTGTGGGCTTGGAGAGGGGACAGATGCTGCGGTCAGGCTGCAATACTGAGCCTTGATAAGGATATTTCCGCTGTTTCCATAGAGATGACTGAGTTTACACGAAATGACGGAGAAAAGCTCACGTCCGACTGTGCAAAATGTGTTTTTGTAAAGGATACCAAAGCCTTTGTAGGAAACGGAAAAAAGGACGACAAAAGCCGAGAGAGTTTCCCCGATGTGCTCTGGTCAGATGAACCGGTTTCCATGAAAGCTCATTCTGTACAAAGTGTCTGGGTTAATTTCGACATTCCCGAAGAAGTAAAGTCCGGCACATACACAGGAAGGCTTGTAGTTAAAAATCTCGATTCAGGAGAGACACAGGAAATACCATATTCTGTACAGGTTTTGGCTATCACTATGCCGAAGCCGGAGGATTATCTTTTTGATATAGAGCTTTGGCAGTATCCTTACCGTGTAGCCCAGTATTATGGTGTTGAACCATTCAGCGAGAAACATTTTGAAATTTTAAAGGATCATATGCTTCTCTATAAGAAAATGGGCGGACACGCAATAACTGCAAGTATCGTTGAAGAGCCATGGAACGGACAGACCTATGGCGAATATCCTTCAATGATAAAATGGACTAAAAAGCCCGGCAACGTTTTTGAATTTGATTTTACCGATTTTGACAAATGGGTAAGTTTTTGTATAGATCTTGGAATTGCCGATAAGATTGTCTGTTACAGTCTTATTCCATGGGGCAATAAAATTACATATTTAGATGCGAAAAAAGGAAAGACAAAATCCATATCTCCGAAACCAGGAAAGCGTAAATACAAGAAGGTATGGGGGCAGTTCCTCAAAGCACTTATAAAGCACACTGAGGAAAAAGGATGGTTCGAGAGGATATATATCGGTGTTGACGAGCGTGCAAGAATGAAAAAGACCTATGATCTTATTGACAGTGTTAAAAACTCTGAAGGTAAGGTTTTCAAAAAGGCAGCTGCAATGGATCATTTCGGTTCAAAATTCTTCCCGCTTATTGACAGAATGGACAGTATAAGCGTAGGCTCTCAGCCCCTTAAAGGCGCAATCGGTGATTATAAACAGCTGTGTGTAAGAAGAGGGGATCATCCCGATTTAAAGACAACTGTTTATACCTGTGTGGGACACTTCCCCAACAGCTTTACATACAGCATGCCGGCAGAAAGTTACTGGACAATTTTCTTTGCGTCATCCCTCGGTGCAAACGGATTTTTAAGATGGGCTTATGACGCATGGGTAGAAAATCCCCTTGAGGATACAACTCATGTAAGCTTTGAGTCCGGTGACTGCTTCCTTGTTTATCCCGATCTCCCCGATGCAGAAAATCCCCAGACCCATATGTCTGTACGTCTTGAAAAGCTCTGGCAGGGAATAAGGGACATCAATAAGCTTCTTTATCTTTCAAGGCAGTCTCCGGAGCTTTGTGAAAAGGCTCACAGAATATTAAAATCCGTCAAATATGATTACAGTCAGACAAAGAAAAAAGTAGCTGTTGCTGATGAGAAAACACGCAGCGAAATGCCTATTGATATGGACTGCATAAGAAATTCTCTCTTTACTCTTTCAACTGATTTTCTTGAATTTATGAGCTGCTGAGGTAAATGATTATGAATTACAAAACAGAAATAGAAAATCTTGTTCTGCGTGACGCAGAGCCGTCAGATGCCGGAACAATATATAATCTTATAAGAGGAATTGCTGAGTACGAAAAAATGCTCGATGAGGTTACTGCAACAGAGGAAGATATCAGGGAATCTATTTTTGTTCGAAATGAAGCTGCTGTAATTCTTGCTGAGTATAACGGCGAAACCGCAGGATTTGCCCTTTATTTCAGAAACTATTCAACATTTTTAGGCAGAGCAAATATGTATCTTGAAGATCTTTTTGTCTATCCCCATATGAGAGGTAAGGGAATAGGCAAAGCCCTGTTTATGGCAGTTGCAAATGCGGCATACAGCCGTGGCGACGGAAGAATGGACTGGGTTTGTCTTAACTGGAATACGCCCTCAATTGAGTTTTATAAGAGCATGGGCGCAAAGGCAATGTCCGACTGGACTGTATACCGTCTTGACAGAGAAGCTCTTTGCCGTCTTGCTGAAAAGGAAGATGAAAAATGATTAAAGTTACAATATCAGATGAACTGACAGGCAAATATGAAAAGGCTGCTGCATATCTTATCCATGCCAATGTAAAGGCTGAAAAGAGCAGTGAAAAGCTTTTGGAGCTTATTGCGGGAGAATGTGAAAAAATAGAAGAGACTCTTCCCCTTGATGAAATAATGAAAAAGGAAGAGATAGCAAATACACGTCTTTGCTATAAAGCCGTAGGCAAAGATCCTCACCGCTACCGCAACGCAGCTGAGGCAATGCTCAGAAGAGTTGTAAAGGGCAAAGGTCTTTACAGAATAAATAACGTTGTGGATATAAATAATCTTGTTTCCATAACAACAGGCTTTTCAATAAGCACCTTTGATGTTTCGAGTATCAATCCGCCCCTTGAGCTGACAGTTTCTCCCGAGGGAACAAGCTATCATGGCATAGGCAGAGAAGCGGTGAATGTTGAAAATCTCCCCGCAATGCGTGACAGTGAAGGCTTTTTCGGTAATCCCACAAGTGACAGCCAGCGTTCAAAAATAGATGAAGGGGACAGAGAAATCCTTATGTGCATCTATGCTTTTGGAAGTCACGAAAGCGCAGCAAATGCCGGTAAAACCGCCGAAGAGCTTCTTAAAGAATACTGCCAAGCCGAGATAATAGGAGAAAAGCTTATCTGGAAAGAAGAAAACCAGTGTGAAATATAAAAATAGTAAAACGCTTTTAAAATAATCTGTTTGATTGTTTTGTGCTGTACAGTTTTTTTCTTTTGTGATATATATAAATGGACAAAATCTATTTTGTCCATAGAGTAAAAAGATAAATTTGGAGTGATTGTTTTAAATGGAAAGTGAAAGTGCACTGTATATTGCAGTTTTGGCGGTGCTTATATTATTGTCCGCCTATTTTTCGGCAACAGAAACAGCGTTTACCTCACTTAATCAAATCAGAATGAAAAAAATGGCTGCCGACGGCGATAAAAAAGCCAAGTTGGCGCTTAAGATTTTTGAAGATTACGATAATCTTCTTTCAACTATCCTTATAGGTAACAATATCGTAAATATCGCCTCCGCTTCTTTGGCGACTGTTATATTTATAAAGTGGTTTGGAGATGCCGGAGTTACAATTTCAACTGCCGTAATGACAGTTGTAGTGCTTATTTTCGGTGAAATATCTCCAAAAAGCATCGCAAAGGAAAAGCCTGAGAGCTTTTCAAAATTTTCTGCACCCATTATGCGTGTGCTGCTTATCTGCTTTAAACCGGTGAACTTCCTTTTTTCTCAGTGGAAGAAGCTTCTGATGAAACTTGCAAAAATCGGTGATAAAAAGAGCAGCATTACTGAAGAAGAGCTTAAAACCATTGTGGATGAAGTTCAGCAGGACGGAGTTATAGACAGCCATGAAGGCGAGCTTTTAAGGTCGGCTCTTGATTTCGGTGACCTTGAGGTTTCCGAAATACTCACTCCCCGTGTAGATGTTGAGGCTGTGGAAGAGGAAGACTCCCTTGAAGAGCTTGAGCGTGTATTCAGAGAGAGCGGATTTTCGAGAATACCCGTCTATAAAGAAACCCTTGATAATATTACCGGAGTTGTATATCAGAAAGATTTTTACAATAAGCACGATAACAAATATCTTCGTGTCACTGATCTTATGCGTGAAACAATTTATGTTTCGGAGAATATGCTTGTCTTTAAGCTTTTAAGGCTTATGCAGCGTTCTAAGGTACATATGGCAGTGGTAGTTGATGAGTTCGGCGGAACCGTCGGTATTATAACCATAGAGGATATTCTGGAAGAGCTTGTAGGAGAAATCTACGACGAGCATGAAGAGGTTTTGGAAGAGATACGAAAAGTAGGCGAAAACCGATTTATAATAGATTGCTCAATTAATTTTGAAGATATGATGGAGTATTTCGGATGCACTCCGGAAGAGGAATATGATTTTGTCACTGTAAGCGGCTGGGTAATGTATCAGCTTGGAAAGATTCCCGAACCGGGCGATACATTTACATATCAGAACTTTACCGTAACTGTTACAAAAACCGATTCAAGACGAGTTACCGAAATTGAAATTGTAAACAGTAAGAGTGAATAAAATAAGGCGAAATGCAGTTTAATGCATTTCGCCTTAACTTTTATTTTGAGTTTTCTATAATTTTCTTAGCTGCCAGTTCAAAAAGTTTTCCCTGTAACTTAAGAGAAAATATTTTTTCAAAAGCTTTTTCGGAGATAATACAGGGCTTTTTTAAAACAATAACTTTTTCGCCTTTGGCTTTTTTTCTTGCCTCTTTTATAAAATCGTCTCCGTGCAGGGGTAAAAGGTTTTCTCTTTCTAAATATTCAAGAGGAAAGTTGCCGTTTTCCAGCATGGAGCGCTGTACGATGATTTTTAACGGAAGCTGACAGGCAAACAGACTGTCAAAAAATTTGTTGTTTTCCTCTTTGCTGTATATGTTATCGGAAACGATTGCAGTAACCGATTGCTGTGTCTGTATATTTTTATCTGTCACCTTTTGCACCTCACAAGACTTGAAACTTTTCTGCAAGGTGATTATACAATATATGCTTTTTCGTTACAACATATTATCTTTCGGGAATGGGACTTCCTAAAATAAAAGCGCTGTCGTTTTTAAGCTTTGTACTCATAAGGAGGCCTCTTGCAAAACAGGCGCAGCTCTGATAGTAGTAGGGCAGTACATAAAATGCAGGCAGAATCAGTACACAGGATAAAAGCCACGGCAGAAAGCTTATTTTGTGCATAATAAGCTTGCGTTCATTTCCGGTCATGTATACTGCACTTTCACGAATGGCACCCCAGGCGGACATAAGAGGATTTTCCGATATAAAATAAGTGCTCAGAGCAAATTTCTGCATGTAAGTCCATGAGAAAAGAATTCCGCCCAATGCAGATATTAAAGCTGCAAGTGCCGATGCAAGAACTGTATATACTGAAAAATCATTTACTGCAAGATAATAAAAAACGGAGCCGAAAATTCCTGCGGGAATTAGAAATACTATAAGGGCAGCTGTGTTTATAATTTTAAGGGAAATCCAAAGCCATGCGGATTTTCCGAACATCAGAAATCCTTTGAAAAAAAGATCATATGACGCATATTCTCTCGTTGACCTCTTCCAGAACCATGCGTCAATTCCGGTGCGGAAAGCTCCTATGGCAAATGCGGAAAGAATAAGTGCAGCGCAGGAGGCAAGAAGCCGCAGACCACTGTAAAGAAGCGGGTCAACAGATGTGAGAGTGTTTTTTACTGATGTGTCCGTAAATATCAGATTAACCGCCCTTGCTGAATTTCCGAAAGCGAGCCATACACAAATGTAAGCGAACACTGCCAATGCACAAGCGAAGCCGTGTCCTGCAAGAAGCCATTTTGCATTTCCCTTTATTTTTCCGTTTTTCATTTTTTTACCCCTTTCTCCGGAAGAATATACAAATTTATTATGCACCGTTAAAAAGGAATTTATTATTTATATTAAAAATCCCCTTGAAATTTAGCCGTCATGTGATACAATAAGGAAAAAGGTGATAAGGAGGCAACTAAAATGGCATATGTAATTTCTGACGATTGCATCTCCTGCGGCGCTTGCGCAGCAGAGTGCCCTGTAGAGGCTATTTCTGAGGGCGACGGAAAGTATGTAATCGATGCTGATACCTGCATTGAGTGCGGTGCTTGCGCAGACGCTTGCCCCGTTGGAGCTCCCCAGCAGGCATAATTAAAAAGCAAATAAAAAACCGCAGGGCGTTTGCTCTGCGGTTTTTTGTTGTCCTTATATAATTTTATTTGCATCTTTTTGCAGCGGCACGCTGTATAGCCTTTACGATTTCAACAATTGGTATTACTGAAAATGCAAGGGCAAGTGATACAACATATTCAGTAAATGAAATGTGCTCGAAATGGAAGGCCTCTGAAAGGAAGGGGATATAGATAACTGCCGAGGTCAGAAGAAGTGAAGCTACCATTGCGCCGAAGATATAGAAATTGTGATGCTTAAGCTTGAAGATAGAGCCTGTTCTTGAGCGCATGTTGTAAGAGTGGAAAATCTCAGCCATGGACATTGTAAGGAATGCCATAGTTACACCGTCGGGGCTGTTTGTAATTTCCCATACACCGGCTTCCATAAAGTGACCTATAAAGTAAGCTGCAAGGGTTACTATTGAAACGAGTATGCCCTGATAGGCAACGTCGAAGCCCATTCCGCCGGCGAAAATTCCGTCTGAGGGATTACGTGGCTTACGCTTCATAAGGTTCGGTTCGCCTTTTTCCATACCCAGTGCAAGGGCGGGAAAGGTATCTGTAATAAGGTTAATCCAAAGAATGTGTACCGGTTCAAGTATTGTAAAGCCTAAAAGAGTGGCTGTGAAAATTGAGATAACCTCACTGAGGTTTGAAGCCAGGAGGAACTGAATGGATTTACGGATGTTGTCGTAAATCTTTCTGCCCTCTTCAACTGCTGCAACGATTGTTGCAAAGTTGTCGTCGGCGAGAACCATGTCCGCAACGTTCTTTGTAACGTCGGTACCTGTAATGCCCATTCCGATGCCGATGTCTGCGCTTTTAATTGACGGTGCGTCGTTTACGCCGTCACCGGTCATAGCCGTTACACAGCCCTTTTTGCGCCATGCGTTGACTATTCTTACTTTGTGCTCAGGCTGAACACGGGCATAAACTGAAAAGTCTCCTACACGCTTTTCAAATTCTTCGTCGGACATTTCGGAAAGCTCAGAGCCTGTAATTGCCTGTGAGGCGTTGTCTATTATTCCAAGCTCCATAGCTATCGCAACAGCGGTATCCTTGTGGTCACCGGTTATCATAATTGGACGTATGCCGGCTTCCTTACATTCTTTAATGGAAGCTACAACTTCGGGACGGACAGGGTCAATCATTCCTGTAAGACCTATAAAGATAAGGTCGCTTTCCAATGCTTCAGGAGCAAAATCTGAAGGCTGTGAAGTATATTCTCTGTAAGCTGCGGCGAGAACACGCAGGGCTTTATCTGCCATAGCTTTGTTCTGAGAAGCAATCTTTTCTCTTATTTCATCGGTCATATCAATGACTGCGCCGTTTTCTCCGAGACATTTTGTGCAGTGGCTGAGAACAACGTCAGGTGCGCCCTTTGTGTACTGTACAAATCCGTTAGCTGCAGAGTGAACGGTGGACATCATTTTTCTCATTGAGTCAAAGGGAGCTTCTCCGATTCTGGGAGAGGACTCTTTCATTTCGGTTTTGTTAAGTCCAAGTGAAAGACCATAGGCTACAAGAGCGGCTTCGGTGGGTTCACCTGTTACGCTGCCGTCGTGCTGTACTTCTGCATCGGTGCAAAGAGCCATTGCTCTTGCAAGGAGCTTTTCATCTGCTGAGTAGTGTTCAACAACGGTCATCTTATTCTGAGTAAGTGTACCGGTTTTGTCGGAGCAGATTATCTGAGCGCAGCCGAGAGTTTCAACTGCCGTAAGCTTTCTGATAACTGCATTTCGCTTTGACATACCTGTAACGCCCATGGAAAGAACAATTGTAACAACTGTTGCAAGACCTTCGGGAATTGCTGCAACTGCAAGGCTGACAGCTATCATGAATGTATTAATTGCTGTTGCAAAGGAGAAATCTCCTGCACGTACAAAGGAGAAAATAAAGATAAATACACAGATGCCGAGAACGATGAAAGAAAGAATTTTGCTAAGCTGAGAGAGCTTTTTCTGCAAGGGAGTCTGACCGTCTTCGGCGGTGGTGATTGCAGATGCAATCTTGCCCATTTCAGTTTCCATACCTGTACGGGTTACAACGGCTTTGCCTCGTCCGTAAACAACGGTGCTGCCCATGTATGCCATATTTTTTCTGTCGCCTAATGGAACATCCTTGCCGTCGGAGGGAAGGAGCTTTTCCATTATCTTTCCGGCTGGAACTGATTCACCTGTAAGAGCGGCTTCCTCAATTTTGAGGCTTGCGCTTTCAATGATTCGGCAGTCTGCGGGAACAGCGTCGCCTGCTTCAAGGAGCACAACATCGCCGGGAACCATGTCTGCGCTCTTAACGTGAGATATTTCTCCGTCACGGAGCACTTTGGAAGTGGCGGCAGTCATTTGCTGAAGAGCTTCAATTGCCTTTTCCGCTTTGCTTTCCTGATAAACACCCAATACTGCGTTGATTACAACAACGAAAAGGATGATGAATACATCCGCAAAGGATTCGTTTGCATAAGCGGCAGTGATTCCCGAAACAACAGCGGCTACAAGGAGAATTATTATCATTGGATCAGAGAGCTGTTCAAGGAATCGGCGTAAGAGTGATTTTCCCTTAGGTTTTGCCAGTTCATTTTTGCCGTACTTTTGAAGACGATTTGACGCTTCGTCCGAGGTTAGTCCTTCGGGCACAGCGTCAAGGTCTTTCATAACCTGTTCGGCTTCTTCGAGATAGAATTTCATTTTCCGCACCCTTTCAATTTTTCGGTTAAAACAAAAAAGACCCTCAGCAGTAACCTGCCAAAGGTCTTGCTACCTGCGTGTTTTTTGACGGCAGGTCGTCCGGCCAGCTAAAAAGCGGCTGTTGACCGGATGATTGCTATTCGCAAAAGCTACTCCCCTTCGGTAAAAACCAAAGTGAATATGTTTTAATCTCTGACTTAATATTATCACTATTCGCTGTTTAGTCAAGGAAGAAAAACACATATTTACAATTCATTTACAATATTTGAATAATCTTTCAAATTATTCCTCATTGAAAATGACCGCTTCCAGCGCTCTTGCAGCATCGGCTACAATATGAGCGCAGGGACGTTTTTTGTAGTATTCAGCGGTGCGCTCATCGGGAGCAGCTGTTTCTTTTTTTGATTTATCAAGACCTAAAAGCTCACGGCAAACAATGGAGTGATTTGTCTTTTTGAACTCCTCGGCTACTTTCTGTACAGTTTCGTAGGTGTGTTTTTTAGCCTGTCTGTCGTTGGGATCAAGACTCCCTACCTTCATACCAGTTACTATAGCAGCTGCGTTGAATGCTCCGCAAACTTCTCTCATTCTGCCTACTCCGCCGCCGAGACCGGAAGAAAGAAGCATAGCTGTTTTTTCGTCAATACCTATTAAATCAGCGTAAGCCAGTAAAACTGCCTGTGAGCAGTTGCAGCCGGACTTAAAGTTTTCAACAGCTTTTTCTACTCTGCTTTCCATTTATTTTTACCTCCAATATAAGAATTACTCACTTTTTACATATTTTCCGCCGAAGAGTATAGCATTTTATTCTGTGTAAGTCAATTTAAAGTAAAGTTTAAAATGCATTGACATGTGCAGTATCAATATAATATAATTTGATATAAAGAAAAAAATATTCAATTTAACAAGTTTAAGAGGAGGCAGGTAGAATAAATACTTAAAACATTTTGAAGATAGTAATGTGAGGCTGTAAGTGAGGATGTTCTGAAATCTAATATAAGGATAAGAGAATATGAAATATAAATATTTATTCGGTTCGATCGTTGTGGTTTTCATTTGGTTTTTGATCTTATTACGTATGGATAATGATTCTGTGTGCGCTACGATGATTTTTTATCCGCCATGTGTGATTTTTATTATGTTATGCTATATCATCGGTCTCCTAAAAGATATGAAGTCAAAGCCTGAATCTAAAGAAAACCATGAAAAGGATGATAAAAATACGAACAGTTAAATATTTTGGAGGAGTAAATTTATGGCAGAAAAATATTTATTCGGCTCATTGGTAGCAGCTTTTGTATGGACTATAGTATCGTTGATATTTTATGAAGCATCTGGGTCAATGCTTTTGCTGCTTGGTCCTGGTATACTTTTTGTTATACTTTGCTACATTATCGGTCTGTTAAAGGATATAAGGGCAAAGCTCGTAATACGTGAAATAGGCAGTGAAGAAAAGTTCTTCTATGAAGCCGAAAAAGAGGAAAGCAACGGCACATCAGTTCCTGAAACGAAAAGCCCTAAAGAGGATACAGGAAAGTAATTGTACTTGACAGAAGTCTGTTTTTGATGTATCTTTTTCTCTTGAAATAAAGTTAAAGGAGAAAAAGGATATGACATATACATATAAGACAAAGGGAACCTGTTCAAGATTTATTGATGTAGAGCTTGATGGCGATACAATAAAAAGCGTAATGTTTCACGGCGGATGTGACGGAAACCTCAAGGGCATAAGCGCTATTGTAAGAGGAATGAAAATAGATGACGTTGAAAAGAGATTTACAGGCATAACCTGCGGCTTTAAGCCTACTTCCTGTCCTGACCAGCTTGCAAAGGCTGTAAGGGAAGCTTACGAGGCACAGAGTAAGTAAATATATAAGTTAAGGGCGAAAGCAGAAAGCTTTTGCCCTTTATTTTAAGAAATTACGGAAAAATGAGAGAGGGTGAAAAATGAATATGACTAATGGAGAAATTTTGGAAATAGCTATGAGACAGTCCGCCATAGATGCAAACTGCAAGGCTGAGGATTTTAAAAGCAGTAAAAATATAATTGTGGAATCGGTAAAAAATCCAAATGCCAGACAATATCTTCAGCTGCCGTTATACTGTAATTTAATATCATACGGAAACAATATAGTCGCTTCCATTGATATGAAATATAAGGCTGTTGTAGAGGCTTACATAAACAAATATGAGCCTGAGCACTGTTTTGAAACACCTAATATGCAGGTGTTAAATACAGAATTTATGAAGCACGGTTTACAGGTATGTTTTATGGCGGAATATTTTCTTCCGGATATAAATGTGCTTTCTCCTCAGTACTGCGAATACGAGCTTAGAGTGCTGGAGCAAAAAGATTTTGAGGGCTTATATTTGCCACAGTGGAGCAACGCTCTGTGCGAAAAAAGAAAAAATCTCGATGTGCTGGGAGTCGGAGCCTATAAAGATAATAAGCTTGTAGGTCTTGCCGGCTGTTCAGCAGACTGTGAAACCATGTGGCAGATCGGTGTGGATGTTTTGCCGGAAGAGCGGAGGCAGGGCATAGCGTCAGCGGTTACAAGCCGTCTTGCAAAAGAGATTCTGGCAAGGGGAAAGGTTCCTTTTTACTGCTGTGCATGGTCGAATATCAAGTCTGCACGCAATGCCATAAAAAGCGGGTTCAGACCTGCATGGGTGGAAATGACAGTTAAACCCATAGAATTTGTAGCTGAGCTCAATAAATAGAATATTATATGAAAAACCGTCCGGGAATGTTCTCGGACGGTTTAAACTTTAAATTATAAAATTATTTGTTTGACGGGTATACACGGTAAACTTTTACTCCTCTTGGAGGAAGCTGTGCAGAAATCGTATTGCCAATAGTAAGTTCCTCGCCGCTCCAAAGCTCTTTAGCTGTGTAGCTGTTTGCTTTTTCCGTCTGAATATAGCTCTGGTTGCATATGTCGGAAAGATCAGCCTTTGCGTTTGCAGGAGTTACTCCCTTATTAAAGAAGCAAAGTGCAAAGCTCTTATCAGCGAGGGGCTTTACAAGAATATCCACAACACCCATTTTATAGCGGCGGCACTGAACGCCAAGTTCATCTTGATCTATTGCGATAAGCTCACGGTTTGTGAGGATTTTAAGGACTTTATTGTCTTTATCGACTGTGCCGTCGGGATTCCTGAATTTTCTAAGGTCATTGCCTAAAATAAGGGGAGCAGCCATCATGCACCAAAGGGTGAAATGGGTTTTGTTTTCTTCATAGGTAAGTTTTCCGTTGCCCACTTCCAGCATATCGGGATCATTCCAGCCGCCCCTGCCTGCATATTCGGCAAGTCTTACGTTGAATTCATATATTCCAACTATTGAAGGCCAATTTGCCATAATGTCGGGGGTTGTACGCCAAAGATTACCTGCCTGGCTGCCCCATTTCCAAGGCTTATTCTTGCCCCATTCGCAGATTGAATAGACAATGGGCTTTTCTTCGGTTCCGTTCTTCTCTGCGTACTCCTTGGTGGCACGCTTAAGTTCTTTGCCCATGTTCATGTACTGATATGCAGCACTGTCCAACTTTGAGCCTATGGGATTATGAATTTTAATTGTATTCTTTCCCTTTTTAAGTTTTACCCTAATCTGATCTCTTCCCACGGGAGTCCAAGTCTTAGTAGGAGGAATAGTTATATCATACTTGTCTGTTGAATTAATGACAATCTGAGCAAATTTCTCATACTCACCGTTTTTGCGTGTTCCTAAAGTCAGGGTATATTCTCCGTCCTCCTGAACTTCGATGTTGTCAAATTCTACTGCTCCGTTTGCGTATCCGAGACCTGTTACATATTTTCCGCTTTCAAGTCTTGAGCTATTCATTATTCTTGCAGTACCTGTAAGACGGCCTGTCTCAGCCTCGATTATCTGTTCATCTGAGCTACCGGCGGGAGCAATATATATTCTGTCAAGGTCGGGTCCTTCTCCGCTTATGGGGACATTATGGCAGAAATCGTATTTAAAAAATTCAATTCCCCACTGTGCAAATGTGTCTGCATCAATTGCCTCTTTGCCGAGACTTGCAGGGAGATCTTCACAGGTGAGAGTTCCGTTTGAGGTATATATTCCGAGCTTTAAACCGAGAGAATTTACCTTTTCGCACAATGCTTTGATACCCGACGGAAATTTTGCAAGGTCACCCTGAAGTTTTCCGTTTTCATCTCTCATTGATGAATGCCAGCAGTCGTCGAGGTTTACATATTTGTAACCTGCATCGAGCAGTCCGGATTCCTTCATGACCAGAGCCATATCGTAGATAAGATTTTCATCTATATTCTGTCGGAATGCATTCCAGCTTGACCAGCCCATAGGGGGAGTGAGAGCCGCTGAATTGTTATAAAGTGCGCTATCAGGCAAATTGTAGTTTTTAGCTGCCTGAAGCTTTTTTATGTAGCATTTTGGGCAGAAATTATTTTTCTTAAGTTTTGATATTCCTATTGCTGCACCTGTTGCGGCAGCGGCGGCTCCTGCGCCTATTGCTGCTTTGATAAAATTATTCATTGTGCACCTCCGTTGATAGCCGTTTTAAAGTTTTTATGGCGTTATTGTACCATAATCAAAATAAAAAGTATATACTCTTGACATGTGAAAGCTATATTTGTAAAATATGCAGGCACTGTATTATATAAGAATTTTAAGAAAGGAAAAGATACGGACTAACGAGTCGCTTTTTTGAATTATATGAGATAATTACCGTATCGCAGGTTATTTAAAATAAAAGGGTTTTTAGGAAGCTTAAAAGGTGACAGGCAGTTTTTCAATAAGCTCTTTGTGCTTGCTCTGCCCATAATGATTCAAAACTTTATAGTGTCATCCCTTAACATGGTTGATACTTTGATGATAGGCAAGGTGGGCGAGGATGAAATCGCCGCACTGGGAATTGCCAATCAGCTTTTCTTTATGTTCAATCTTATTATAATAGGAGTAACTGCCGGATGCTGTATGTTCATTTCACAGTATTGGGGCAGCGGTGATAAAAGGCGCATAAAGAACGTATCGGCCATAGGCCTTACACTGATTTTTGTTACAGGAGCCATTTTCACTTTGGCGGCACTTGTTTTTCCGTCGCCCATCCTGGGACTTTTTACCGATGATTTGAGGGTAGTTTCCCTCGGAGTTGACTATGTAAAGATAGTTTCGCTCAGTTACATAATGACCGGTATTTCCTTTTTCCTTGCCGGAGCTTTGAGAAGCATAGGCAGCGCAAGGCTTCCCATGGTTGTCAGTGCCATTGCGGTGCTTATTAATGCCGGACTTAACTACATATTCATTTTCGGAAACTTTGGTGCGCCGAAAATGGGGGTAAAGGGAGCGGCTCTCTGTACGCTTATAGCACGTATCTGTGAAATTATATTGATATTTATCCTTGCTTTTAAAAAGGGATCAGCTCTTAAAGGCGGATTTAAAGAATACTTTGGATTCGATAAGGTTTTTGCAAAGAAAATCATGGCATCGGCATTTCCCGTTATACTAAATGAGGCTCTTTGGGGTCTTGGAATGACCTTTTACACTGCCGCTTACGGACAGATAGGCAAGGAAGCCATTGCCGTTATGCAGATATGCAACACAGTGCTAAACCTTATGATGGTTGCCTGCTTCAGTATTGCAAATGCTGCAATGGTTATGGTAGGCCATGAAATAGGGGGAGGAGATATCCCAAAAGCAAAGGTATATGCTGAAAGATATGCGGTTATTTCCTTTATTTTAGGTCTTTTAATGGGCGCTTCGATTCTGATTTTTTCAAATCCGATTTTGTCCCTGTTCAATGTCTCCGAAAATGTAAAAAATGCAGCTGTGACTATTTTTATAATTTTCGCCGTGGTTTCACCTGTAAGGGCAATGAACAATTCCTGTATAACGGGTATATTCAGAGGCGGCGGAGACGCCAAATTCGCCCTTGCCGTTGAGCTGGTTTCTATGTGGATAATCGGTGTACCTCTGGCATTTTTAGGAGCTGCTGTTTGGGGATTGACCATAGAGCAGGTTGTAATCCTTACCACAGCCGAAGAGGTTTTTAAAGTCATAATGTGTCTTATAAGATTTAAAAGAGGAAAATGGATTCACGATTTGACAAAGTAAAATTGAGTAGACTGAAAAAGGGAGCTTTCTTTTATGAAAGCTCCCTTTTTGATTAACTGAATGTTCAGCCTTTTAATTCTATTTTCTTTGTAGCAATGGTGTCTCTGAATAATCCATCATGTTCTACAAAAAGCATGGTAGGTGAAAAATCCCTGATGAGTTCTTCTATCTGCATACGGGAATAAATATCAATAAAATTAAGCGGTTCGTCCCAAATATACAGATGTGCGTGTTCACAAAGACTTTTGGCAATAAGCACTTTCTTTTTCTGGCCTTGTGAAAAATTCTCAATGTCTTTTTCAAATTGTATACGTTCAAAGTCCATTTTACGTAAAATAGCTTTGAAAAGGCTTTCGTCAATATTATTGCTTTGTGCAAAGTCTGATAATTTACCTTTAAGTGAACCTGTATCCTGAGGAACATATGACACTATAAGACCGGAGCTTTTTTGAAATTGCCCTGTGTGTTTGATTGGTTCATTCATCAATAGTTTTAGCAGACTGCTTTTTCCGCTTCCGTTCCTGCCGTCGAGTACCACTCTGTCACCTCGATGTATTGTAAATGAGACAGGTTTATTTATAATTTTTTCATCGTAGATAACAGAAACCTCAGAAAATACTGCAAGAGTATCTGAATGGTGTATAAGGGGAGAGATTTTCAAAGTTTCCGCAGTTTCAAAATTCTGTAAAAGCTTTGATTTCTCCTCTATATTTTTTTGCTGTCGTAATTCAATGGATTTAGACCGCTTCATCATTTTTGCAGCTTTGTGACCTATATATCCTTTATCAAAGGAGCCTGCCTTTGTCGATTCTACTTTATCAGACCATTCAGCTGAGCGTCTGGCGGATTTTTCCAGTCTTTTTATATCTTTTTTCAGATGCTCGTTTTTTAACAGTTCAGATTCCTGCTGTGCTTCAAAATTTTTAATCCATGTGGAAAAGTTTCCGCTTTGTATTTCTATATTTGCTCTGTTTAAAGATAAAATATGGTCTACGCAGCTGTCTAAAAAAAGTCTGTCATGGGAAACCAATATAAATCCCTTTTTTCTTTTTAAATAAGACGCTACTGTTTCACGTGCCTTTGTATCCAGATGATTGGTAGGTTCATCAATTAAAAGAAAATGATTTTCATTGAGAAAAAGAGCGGAAAGCAATGCCTTTGTCTGCTCTCCGTTTGAAAGGGTACGGAATGGTCTGTAAAGAATATCAATGTCAGCTTCGAGGTATGAAAGCTCACGGATAATTTCCCATTCTTCGCAGTCTGGTGCAATATTATGCAAAATTTCCTTTGTCAGCCTGTTTTGGTCATCAACCTTATAAGGGAAATAGTCAAATTGAACAGATGATATGATTTTTCCGTTATATTCATATTTACCAAGCAGAAGATTTAAAAATGTGGTTTTGCCTCTTGCGTTTCTGCCTATAAATCCGAGTTTCCAATCGGTATCTATTACGAAACTCACATTTTCAAAAATATTGTCATAGCTTGACGGATAGGCAAAAGTAAGATTTTCTACTTTTATCATTGACATAGTTATCTCTCCCGTAATGCTTTTAAAAGCAAAAAATATGAGCTGCAAGAAAGTATAATTTCTGCAGCTCATAATAGTAAAATACTATGCCCATATAAAAAGGCGTGAAATCATTATAAGAGAGAGCTTAAATTTATAACTTTCCTGCAAAAGACGCAATAATACTGCAAAGCAGCATTACGGCATTTTAAAAATTATTTGCAAGAAAAGTTACGCATTTTTTCACCCCTTCAAATTATTGATAATAAGCATATCATAAACTTTTCGAATAATCAAGCGTATTGTAAATCTATGTTAGAACGATTATTCCTGTGTACTGTTTTCGCTGTATTCCCATGTGAAGTATGGGGAGTTGGCAAAATCACCTGCGTTTGCGCCTTCAATTTGACGGGCAAAACCGAATTTGGCGGTTCCGTCTTCATAAAGTTTGTATGTGTACTCAGATATATTTATATCCTCTGCGGTCCATACATAATATATAAGCTCTGTGTAATTTTTACCAAAAGAATCCGTTTTCTGTTCTGTTCTCTGTTCGAGAGCGTAATAAACAGTTGTGCCCAGAGCGGAGGTTATTTCATTGCGGATTGTTTCAGCTGCGGGAAGATCTTCTGATAATTCGGTGGGAGAAAGATTTTTAGTATAGTTTGCAGCACTTTCTGCATTGTCAATATTCTGCTGTGTGCCTGCAAAAAGTGCAAATTTTCCTGCGGAAGCGGCGATAACAAGCAGTGTAATAACTGTGATAATAATTATTCTTTTCTTTAAGGATTTTGCTGTGCCGGCTTTTTTTTGCTTGATAAGAGTAGTTACAATTAATATTGCGCTCAGTGCAGTTGTGCAGTAGCAGCAAATGTATATGTAAAAAGGAGCGTCAGTTGTTGCAATGATTATGTTCGGTAGCATGAAAATGTGAGCAGAGAAAACGATAAGGGATAAAAACGGTGACCATTTTCCCGGTTCAACACTTATTTTTTCTCCGTCAACTATCTGAGTAGTTTCACCATCGCTTTTAAGCTGTGAACGCATGAGACCTGCGGAAAACAGCACCGAAACAACACCTATAATCATCAGAGGAGCGTTTGAAGTTGTAAAGTACACAGAGCTCATAATCGCATAAAAAGCGCCGAAAAGTATGAGCAGTACAGCAGATACAATATTAAAGATTTTTAATCCTTTATTCACGATAATCTCTCCTGTTTATTTGAAAAATTCAAAATGTATTTATTGAAATCAATTATACTTTTATTGGTTTGTATGTGTCAAGTATCGTTTGATAAGGAGAAGAAAAAGCAGACTTTCTATTTATGAAAGTCTGCTTTAATTTATAGGTATTTAATTTTATTTAAGCTTAACTTCAAGATAAACAGGATTATGGTCTGCTGCGTGGAAGCCTAAATCCTGAGTTTCAACGGTTACCTTTTCAACGTTGGGTGAAAGAATGAATCCGTCTATAACATAGTGCTGGCTTGTTGCTGCATCATATGGTTTATCGAGAAGACGACAGGTTGGAACAGATGTGTCATATGCAAAGGACCAGCCTGCAGGAAGAACCGTATTTTCCAGTGTGCCCGGTGTCCATGTTTCTGTATTCTGAATTGGGTATGCATCTACACCGCCGGGGAAAGTCTGGTTAAAGTCTCCGCCGGCAATTACATAGTTACCTTTTTCATATTCCTTCTGCAAAATAGAGAAAAGCATCTGTGTCTGTGCTGCTTTTCCGGCTCCGTCGTCATAGGCTTCAAGGTGAAGGTTTACTATAACAAGTTCCTTATCGCTGCCTTCAATCGGGACACGGTTTATAAGTAAGCAGCGCTTGAGGTTTGCTGCGGAAACAGGCCACTTGAAGGGGCAGGGGAGACTGACTCTTTCAGCCGATGAAACGGTGTAATCAGTAAGGGTCAGAATACCTGAGTTGACCTTTCCGATTGGCGGGAATGGGAACGGTACAAAGGGACATGAATAATTCAGTGCGAAAGTACCAAAGAGATTTGTATTTTTCATGTAGGATTCTACCTGATTTACGCTGTATGAACGGCTGGAGTTTTGATCTACTTCCTGTAAAAGATAGAAGTCAGCTTTTTTGTCAGTTATGAACTTAGAAATCTCGTTCATGTTTTCGTTCATACGATCTTCATCGGTAGATTTAACTTTTTTTCCGCCGTCCATGAAGAAATCGGCATTGTCACCGAGACCTGCGTATCCGGTGTTGAAGCTGATGAGCTTTACTGTGTCGCCGGAGAATGTTTTACGGCTTTCTGAAGCGGAGACATCTATCGTTTCAATGTCGTCGGGTTTGTATTCTCGGATACTGAGATAAGCGACAAATCCTCCCAGAACCAGAACCACGACAAGTAAGATGATTCCTAAAATTTTCAATACTTTTTTCATAGCACGACCTCCGTTTATTAAAAATAACCGACCGTTTTCACAGCTCACACATAATGTGAAAGCTCATCTGACGGAAAACGTCGGAGTAATATTTTTGTATTATACACTAATAAAAAGAGCTTTTCAATATTATGAATAAAAAATTTAATCAATTAAGAAAAATAATGTGCATTATCAACTCATTATACAAAAACGGCAGAAGTCAGAAAATCGACTTCTGCCGTTCTCGGGTATGTTAATTTAACTTTTTATGCCCTGATTTTGCTGTAATAGACAACTGAGGAATATGAACCATCTTTATTTAGTCTTCGGCTTGGGATACATCCGTCTTATTTGAATCCGGCTTTTTCCATTACTTTAGAGGACTGTCTATTAAGCTCATTGCAGGAGCATTCCACTAAATAATAATTTCTTTCACCGAGAAGATAGTCTGAAACAGCTCTCAATGCTACTGCCGCATATCCATTGCCCCAATAATCATACATAATCACATATCCTACATTGCAGTAATTATTTTTGACATCGATATTATTTACAGAAAGATTCCCGATTGCAGTATTGTTTTCTTTTAATTCAATAACCCATTTTTCATGGTTATTGGTATCTGCGTCAGAAATCCACTTTTTTATGCACTCGAGTTCTTCTTCCTTTGATAAATCCGGAAAACTGATATATTTATGTAATCTCTCATCTTTTAGAATACTATACTGCATATCTATGTCAGTGGTTTTATATCTTCGTAAAATCAATCTTTCCGTTTCCAGTTAAGGACTAAGCATTCCTGTCACATCCTTATTTTTTAGGTTCTGTGCCGCTATAAAAATCATTTACGCCAAAGGAGCGTAATACATTCTGTATGAGCCGTAAAGGGGAACATATCAACAGGCTTTATTTTCTTAACCTTATATCCGTTCTTTGTAAGGTAAAATAAATCACGTCGCTGAGTTTCGGGGTTACAGGAAATATATACAATTCTTTCGGGCGCAAGCTTTACCGCAGACGCAAGAAATTTTTTGTCGCTGCCGGCTCTTGGCGGATCCATAAACAGTACCTGAGCCTTTTCGCCTGAAAAGACAAAGTCCTCCATAAAATCTCCCGCATCGCAGGGATAAAATTCAGTATTTGAAATATCGTTAAGCTTTGCATTTTTTTCTGCGTCGGCTATGGCGTCTGTATTTGAGTCGGCACCGATAACTCTTTTTGCACCGGAGCTTGCACAAATTCCTATTGTACCTATTCCGCAGTAAGCGTCAATTACCGTTTCGCTTCCTGTCAGTTCTGCAAATGAAATGGCGGTTTCATAAAGCACCTTAGTTTGAACAGGATTTACCTGATAAAAAGAGCGGGGAGAAATAATAAACTTTTTTCCGCAGAGGATGTCTATTATTGTACCGCTGCCGTAAACGGTGCGGCTTTCGCTTCCAAGCACCAGTTTTCGTTTGCTTTTGCTTATGTTTATTACGATTGTTGTAATTTCGGGACAGTGACTTAGTATGGCATTAATAAAGCTCTTTTCGTTTTTAAGCTTATCCTCATAGAGAACTATTACCGCCATAATCTGATTGGTTTCAAAGCCTCTTCGTATAAGTACATGGCGCAGTATGCCTGTTCCCGTTTCTGGATTATAAGCTTTTATCTTGAAGCTTGCTGCAAGGCGAGTGATTTCTCCTATTATTCTGTTTGAAATTTCATCCTGAATCATGCAGTCCTGAACGGGAACGGTTTTTCCTGTAGCGGACTGATAAACACCTGAATAAAGTTTGCCGTGAAGATTTACAAAAGATGCCTGTGCTTTGTTGCGGTAATGACAGGGATTTTTCATGCCGACAATTTTTCCGACTTTGCCGAAATCTCCCAAAAGTCTGTTGACTACGGACTGCTTAAATTTAAGCTGTCTTTCGTAGTCCATGTTCTGCAAGCTGCATCCGCCGCATTTTTTGTGGTAAGGACACTGATTTTCTTTTGGGATTTTTTTCTTTTCGTTTTCCTTTTTCATTGTTTTACCCCTTGTTTAAAGACTTCTTCTAAGTCCCTTTGGATAATGGTTTTTTATAATACCTCCGGCTGCTTTGCCCCATCCAGTGGTATATCCGCTGACCGAAATAAGACACCAGCCCTTTAAATCCCCTGCGGGAATGGTTTCGCCTCTGAGATAGGCAAAAATTTCTTTATCGCTGATGCTGAGTTCTGCACATTGTACTGCGTCCTGAGGCTTCAAAGTCATTGCAAGGGAGTGACTTGGTTCAAAGCGATTTTTCTTGACTGTTCCAAGATGAAGGCCAAAACGCAAAACCTTGATTCCGTCAAGATTTGGAAGAAACGGCGGCATAATATAGAGATTTTCTCCGAAAGCGGAAATTTCTCCCGTTGGGGGATTTTTTAAAAATTCATCTGCAAAAGCTCTGTACAGCTTTTCATATTCTTTTGGACAGGGTGAAATGTTGCTATTACGGTATACGTTTTCATTTTCGCCATCCTTTTTAAGTACCGCAGCAAAGTGACCTTCGCCTTCAGTCAGATGAGGCCATATTCGGAAAGTGAACGCTGCTCTTTCATCGTTTCCGGCAAGCTCCGGTCTTCCGTTAGAAATGCAAGGGGGAGTATCGATTTTTTCTACTGAAAATTCCGAATGATCATTTAAAAAGTCAACTATCATCTTTTCATTTTCTTCGGGAGAAAAGGTGCAGGTGGAATAGAGAAGTTTTCCGCCGGGGCGGAGCATTGCTGCTGCGTTATCGAGTATTTCTTTCTGACGCACAGCACATTTAATGACGTTTTCTTCGTTCCACTGAGCTCTTGCTTCCTCATCCTTACGGAACATTCCCTCACCGGAGCAGGGAGCATCAACTAAAATCCTGTCGAAAAATTCGGGGAATTTTTTAAGGAGTCTGTCGGAGCTTTCATTTGTGACAACTGCGTTTTTAATGCCCATTCGTTCAACATTGGATGAAAGTATGGCGGCTCTTTTGGGATGAATTTCATTTGCTACAAGCAGTCCTTCGCCTTTCATATCGGCGGCGATTTTAGTTGTCTTTCCTCCAGGAGCAGCGCAAAGGTCGAGGATACATTCTCCGGGCTGAGCCTTTAAAAGCTCTGCGGGAAGCATTGCGCTGGGCTCCTGAATATAATAAGCTCCTGCTTCATGGAGAGGACTTTTACCTGGCTGCATTGTGTCGGGATAAAAATATCCGTCACTGGTCCACGGGACAGGGGAAAGCTTTTCGCCTAAAACTGAGAAAAGCTTTTCACCGTTTCCTTTAAGGGTATTAATACGTAGTGCGGCTTTTCTGTTTTCCTCATAGGTTTTAATAAAGGCATCATATTCATCGCCAAGTATGTTCTGCATTTTTTCAAGGAATTTAATTGGAAGCTCCATTTGTCACTGTCCTTTATAAGAAATTAGATTAAAATAATTCGTTCCCCTGAGCATCTAAGAAAGCATAATCTTCAGGAAGTAGCTCGTTGTAATAAATAAACGGATATGCGTTTTCGTCTATGTTTATTTCTTTAGTTCCGCTGCTGTCTGTTATTTTCAATGTACAGCATTTGGGATTGTTGACTATGAAAGAATATCCATCTTGCCAGTGTAAAACGTAATTGTCTTCTCCGCCTCTTGACAAAGGGGTATATATGCGGTTAAAAACGTATTCATCTTTACCTGTGATTTCGCATTCCATGGGAAGATAATAGTGTGCCTGATATTCGTTGCCTGATATAAACCATGCAAGAATCAGGTTACCATTACTATGCATTCCAACATATTGCATATCTATTGTCTCACTGCCAGATACGGGAATAACTTCTCTTGCCTTTTCAATAAGGCCGTCGGCGCCTTTGATTTTTTTCTGACAGCCTGTAAAGGATAAGAGCAGAATTAAAACAAGAACAGTTGATAATGTTTTTTTCATAAAATCACTCCTGTTTAAATTATTAAATAATATGCAAGAGGGATAATTGATAAGTTTATAGGTTGTTTTTAATTTTCAGACAACAAAGTGTGCTTTTCCATAAATCTTATTTTAATCATATTATACACGCTTGAAGACAATTTGAAAATAACCGTTATGCTTTCATATTATTAAAAAATCCCTGCCGTATTTTGAGAAATACAGCAGGGAAGATTTATAGATTTATATTTTTACTTAATTTTTAAGCAGAAAACTTTATTTCTGCCAATCCCAGTTATAGAATCGAACTTTTACCGGATCAGATGTAATCTTGTTTCCGTAAATATCCGTCACTATTGCCTGTACCCAGCAGGAACGTGCTCCGATGCCCCAGGTGGGTCTGATTGTGGCAGAGGTTTTGCCTGCATACAGAATATCTGCTTCGGGAGTTTCTGCTGACCAGTTTGCATATACCCACTGTACACTGGCAATTTTGCTGTTGTCTTCCATCTGAACAGTCAGATCAATCGAATGACTTACCCATGTTTCATACCATGGAACCTGATGATATATTACATCTCCTGATTTTTCATCAGAACTGTTTACAGGTACAATTGAAACTGTTGAAACAGGTTCAAAGGTGGCGGTAAATGTTAAATTTTCAGATGGCATTTTATCAGGTATGTCAGGAGACCAGCCCTTGAATTTATAGCCGGGAATATCTTTGACTTCGGGAGGAACAATTGCTGCCCCTTCAGCTACTTTAGTGGTCTGTGTAGCCGAGTCTATAATCCATGTAACAGTATAAGTTTTGGGGTTAACTGTTACTTTGCAGGCTTTCTCAATATCCGTTCCCTCAATACGGGCGATAATTGCAGTTTCGCCGGGAGATTTGGCTGTGATTTTTCCCTTGGAATCAACAGAAGCGATTGCGCTGTTTTCGGAAGAAAATACAATCTTTGTAAAATCTGCCGCTTCGGCGGTGAGCTGTGCCGAATCTCCGTTAGTGAGAGTTATACTGCTGTCAGAAAGGGTGATTTCAACGGTCTGTACATCAATGATATTGTGGCAGACACTGCATTCTCTTTCAAATACTCCGTTGGAGGCATAATTCCAATCTCCGGGTGTGTGTGGGATTTTATCAACAGTACTCTGAGGTTCTATAATTAAACCGCAGTCTTTGCAGCGTACACCACCTGTAAGACCTTCAGATGTACAGGTAGGTTCAACGTCGGGGATAGCTTCTGTTCTGTGTTCCTGGATGATTTTTGAACCGCATACAGTACATTGGCATGTGTGGGTTCCGTCGCCGTTGTCTGTGTATGTATAGCTGTGTTCTCCGTCGCTGCATCGTACAGCAGCACGGCTTTCCTGAGTGCCGCAGTCAGCGCAGGTTCTGATTTCAAGACCGTCGTGGTCAGCGTCAGGTTCAACTGCAAGCATCCATTCTCCGTAATTATGTTCTGTATTAGCTTCACTCAGAGCGTTGCCGAGCATGATTCTTGCGGCGTTCATTGTTGCACATTCCCATGCTATGTAGTCAACGGAAACATTGTCATGAGGTTCTGAGCTGAATATGTACTGGAGACCATATTTTTCGTAGTTTACAAAAACCTTATTGATTGCATTTTTAAGTACCTGACTGTCTTCGCCGAGGAATTCACGTGCAAGAGTCAGATAGTCGTTGTCATCAAGACCTGCCGAAATCTGTTTAAGACGAAGGGAAACGATAGGCTTTGTGGGATCTTCTCCGATGGGAGCTCCCGGATAAAGCAGTACACCGTTTCCATTTCCGGTCTGTACTCCTGAAGCGGAGGGCATTGTATATGTTTCCCAGATATTATATGGTCCGTCAGCTGTCTGAGGAACATATCCGCAGTTGTAGTAGAGCATACCGTTATCGCCAAGCAGATCTGACTGCCAGAAGAAAATACGGCGGAATACTCCGGCGGGACTTTTGCCCCAGCGCCACAGCTCAAAGCTTCCCAGCTGAATGTCACCGGGATACCTTAACTTAATATGCCATGAATCGCCGTTTGCGTATTCATCAAAAGCACCGTCATGACCGAATACAAGTCCCTGGTTGAGACACAGAACATCTGTGCTGGTTTTAAGCTTTGACATGATAATTTCAAAGTTTGCAGAATTGAAAAACGGAACCATTTTGTGGCTGTTGGGCCAAAGAGATTCTATTGCTGCAACACGATTGTCGAATGCGGAAGTATCGCTTCCTTCACCCCAGCCTGGCTCATCGGCAACATAGAAAAATGCTTTGTCCATTAAAAGGGGATTACCGTTTACCACATTTTTATATTGCAGAATTTTTTCCTTGGTTTCAGAGGATAAGATGTTTCCGGATAAAAGCGGTACGCTGAACATTTTGCGTCTTAGGTCGGCCATTGTAAGTTCAGCAGCTTTTTCATCGTTATCAATCATAAAGCGGGGAAGCTCGTATGGGGTAATTCCATGTTCGAGCATAGTTTCCTGCCAGCCTTCAAGTATGCTTTCGGCAAGGGGAATATCTTCCGGCACGATAGTTGACCAGTCAGAAAAACGTACGCCGTTAAGTGCCAGGAAACCTTTTGTATCGCCGTAACTTGAGGCGCTGTTATAAAGTCCCATAAGAGCTGTTGCATAGTGGCTTTCGGGCAGAGCGAAATTCCAGACAACTGCCGTTATAGGCTTTTCTTCCAAAACTTTGTCTCCGTCGTAAAGAGTTACCTTTGAGGTGTAATTGCCGGGTGTCTGATCCTTTGAGGAAATCAGTTCAACATAAAAAGTATTGTTTTCATTAAGAACCGTAGTCACTGTTTCGCCACGGTATGGAACAAGGGCTTCACCAAGCTGATCACCGTTGGCCCACGGTCTGAAATAAGCCTCGTTGTAAATTGAGCTTTCAAGAAGCTCTCCTTTTTCGTTTCTAAATTCGCCTACTTCAACACGCAGGGGGCGGCTGGCGGTTTGCTCGTGGAAATATATCTGGAAGCCCTCACGCTCATTTTTTGCGAGATATACAACGCTTCCTTTTATACCTCTTGCGCTGTCGCCGTTTGTCAGCTGCTGAGAGTTGATGTGGTTTGAATTTGCGCCGTATCTTTGGTCAGCGCTTGTCTTGTTCATTTGAAGGTCAGAATAGACAAGATAGAATAGATACGGACTTGTTGCTGCACTTGTAGTAAATGCCATGCTGGAAAAGCAAACAGATACTGCCAGCAGTACAGCAGCAATTTTTGCCGCAAAAGATTTAATGCTCTTCATATTATCACTCCTTTTGGTTATTAACAACCCAAATTCATTATAATTTACATAATTAAATCTGTCAATGCGTATAAAAAACTATGCAAAACATCAAAAAACCGGGAGAATACAGTGAATCTCCCGGTTTTTATCATTTAATCAATATATTGTTTATATAAAGTTATTAAAGTTTATAAATTTTTATTGATTTTGCGCAGCGATTTTGCAAAATCCATTTTGCAAAAAGACTAGTTTAGGGTGGACTTATCTATTTTCTCGGCAATATCCTTATCTATCATTCTTATTAGAATATGTTTTATTTCTTAACAATTAAACAGGCTGTTTCTACATGTACTGTGCCGGGGAAAAGGTCAAAGGGCGTGTATTCCTTAACTTCATAACCGAGACTTCCGAAAGTTTTGCAGTCTCTGCCGAGAGTGGCAGGGTCGCAGGAAATATATACAACCCGCTCAGGAGACATTTCGGCTATTGTGTTTATAAGTTCTTCACCGCAGCCCTTTCTGGGAGGGTCAACGATTATTACATCAGGTTTTATGCCTCGTCTTTTAAGTTCAGCTGCTGCCTTTGCCGCATCACCGCATATAAATTCGCTGTTGTCAGCACCGTTTTCCATGGCGTTCTTTTCGGCATCACGCACTGCCTGTTCAACAACCTCGACACCTATGAGCTTTTTAGCCATATGTGCCATAGTAAGACCTATTGTGCCTGTTCCGCAGTAAAGGTCTAAAAGTACCTCGTTGCCTTTGAGGTCAGCATATTTTGCCGCTTTTCTGTAAAGACGCTGTGCCTGTTCACGGTTCACCTGATAAAAGGAAAGGGGAGAAAGGCGGAAAGAAAGTCCGCAGAGGGTATCTGTTATGTATCCTGGACCGTAAAGTGTGCGGCATTCTTCACCGAGAATTACATTTGTTTTTTCTGTATTTATATTAATAACTATGGTTTCAATTTCTTTAAAACGTGTTGTAAGTATACCGCAAAGCTCTGCGCTGAATGGAAGTTCCTTTCCGTTTATAACTATGCAGACCATTACAGCGCCGCTTTCACCGCTGATTCTGAGATAAAGATGTCTCAAAAGTCCCTCTCCGGTTTCTTCGTTATAGGGAGAAAGGTTTCTTCTGTTTGCCCAGCGGAGAACCGATTCCAAAATTTTCGAAAATATCTTAGGCTGTAATTTGCAGTCGGAGCATGGAATTACACGGTGGCTTTTCTGAGCGTAAAAACCTGCAATGACTTCTCCGTCTTTGCCTGATGCAAAGGGATACTGAGCTTTGTTTCTGTATCTTAAATAATTTTCGTCTGCTGCAATTGGATTTATGGGAGCGGTAACACCGCCGAGGCGTTCCATTGCATCTTTAACACGCTGCTGTTTTATTTTGCATTCAGCTTCATATGTAATATGTCGGTATGAGCATCCTCCGCATCTGCCGAAAACAGGACAGTCAGATTCTTTTCTGTCGGATGACGGTTCAATTATTTCCAGAACCTTGCCTATGGCATAGTTCTTTTTCACTTTGATTATGTGAGCTTTTATTTTGTCACCTACTGCAGTTGCAGGTACAAAAATTGCCATTCCCTCATATCTTCCTATTCCGCTGCCTTCAGAGGACATGGCCGTTATATCAAGACATATGTCGTCATTTTTTCTGATCAAAAGGAATTTCCTCCCGGTTATCATTTTTTAAATGAAAATGCATATTTTACTAATTATACCATGGCGTGAAAATCCTTTCAACTATTGCGGGATTTGTGAAAACATGATAAAATAACATGGTTTATGTAGGTAAACCTTAAAAGATTTTTCAAATTTTAAGGCGTTTTTACGCACGGAACGGAGAAAGAAAATGAAAAGCTATGACGTTGTTGTAATCGGAGCCGGTCCTGCCGGTATATTCACAGCCCTTGAGCTTTACAAACACGCTTCCCCCGAAATGCGTGTACTTATAGTAGACGAGGGAATAAGCATTTATAACCGCAAATGTCCCGCAAGAACAAACGGCACCTGCGTAAGGTGCAATCCCTGTAACATTATGAGCGGCTGGGCAGGAGCAGGTGCTTTTTCCGACGGTAAACTTTCACTTTCCGAGGAAGTCGGAGGAAATATAACAAATTATCTTCCCCTTGATAAAGTTCGTGAGCTTATAAAATATGCAGACGATATGTATATTGATTTCGGCGCACCGAAAGAGGTTCACGGACTCAACGATAAGAAAGTTGACGAAATTGCATATGAGTGCAGCAAGCACAATATTCATCTTGTCCGCTGCCCTGTGCGTCATATGGGAACAGAGTATTCCTATGAAGTTTTAAAGGCGATGTATGATCATCTTGAAAAGATACCGGGCTTTACCTTTATGGAAAAGACTCATGCCGACCCTGTTATTGATGAAAACGGACAGGTTACGGGAGCGATTCTCAGACATAAGAACGCAGCAGAAGAGACTGTCAGCGCAAGATATGTTGTTGCAGCACCCGGAAGAGGCGGAGCAGAATGGCTTACCCATATAGCAAAGGATAACGGCATAAACACAATAAATAATGAAGTTGATATCGGAGTCAGAGTAGAGGTTCCAAACTCGGTAATGGATCACCTTACAAAGCATCTTTATGAAGCAAAGCTTGTTTATTACTCTGATACATTTGAGAATAAGGTTCGTACTTTCTGTATGAATCCCGGCGGAATCGTAAGTGAGGAGCACTACAATGCCGGATATAACGGCAACTTTAAAGAAAGCATTGCAGTTGTAAACGGTCATAGCTATGCAGATGAAAGCTCTCATACTGAGAACACAAACTTTGCTATGCTCGTTTCAACAGCTTTCACTGAGCCCTTTAATCAGCCTACTGAATACGGCAGATATATAGCTCAGCTCGGTAATATGCTCACCGGCGGCGGAGTAGTGGTTCAGCGTCTGGGCGATCTGCTTTTGGGCAGAAGAACAGATGCTTCAAGACTTAAAAAGTCAACAACAAGAGCGACTCTTACAACTGCCGTTCCCGGAGACCTTTCCTTTGTGCTTCCCCACAGACACCTTACCAGCATAATTGAAGCTCTAAAGGCTTTTGATAAGGTTGCTCCCGGACTTTATTCAAAGAATACCCTTCTTTACGGTGTCGAGGTTAAGTTCTATTCCTCAAAGGTTGAGGTAAACGAGAACTTTGAAACCGCTGTTGATAATTTCTATGCCATAGGTGACGGAGCGGGTATTACAAGAGGTCTTATGCAGGCTTCCGTTACAGGTATTGTTGTGGCAAGAGATATTCTTAAGAAGGAAAACGTAAATTCATAAACTTAACAGATAAACAAAAAATCCTGTATGGAGTTTTCCACACAGAATTTTTATTGTTGAAAATTTGGGTTATAATTCTATAATTTCGCCTGCAAGAGCGAGGGTATCTTCGGATGTACACTCAGGTGCTGAACCGTACTGGGCACTTTTTCTCCAGCTTTCTTCAAAGTCAGCCATCTTGTTATAGATGCCTCCGGCTCTGAAAGCTTCACGTCCGTAAACTCTTTTAAGTTTGTTTTCATCCTTTAATGAGTAACGCTTTTCGACAGGCTTTTCTGTTTCGCTGTCCAGAAAATCAAAGAACATTTTCCACCTTGGAAGGTAAAATTCTCCGATAAGTCCGCCCCATTCACGCCACGCATAGTCAAATATACTCGGCTCGCTTTCCGGTTCACCCCAGATAGTTATGAGTGACTTTCCGTTTACTATGAAAGCGTCTTTCATCTCCTTTGGACATGCGACGTTTTCCGCCTGATTAAGCCATGTGTATAGATTAAATTCTTTGCGGGTAAGGAGAAGGGCGTCAAGCTTTGTGAGAATGAGCAAAAACAGTTCCTTTTGCTTTTTGTATTCTTCAATGTTTCCTTTGGTGTATGCCTTTATTGTATCTTCATAAACTTCTTTAAGACGATTTGATGCATACTGACGGGTAAAGTCCATTAAATCGAAGTAGAATCCGTCTTTAAGAGTATGTTTTTCTCCCTCTGCTATCATCGCCGAAACGGTTTCTTTAATTATGGAGTTATCGTAATGGAGAGAAAATCCGTCATTGGGACCTGATTTTTTGGGATTAAGAGCAGGTCTTGCACAGACCATTGAGCTTTTTTCTACTCCGTCAGTGCCTTTTTTATATATGCTTTTAAAGAAGTTCAAAAGCATTTCAGTCATAATGGGACTGGTTTCCCCATAGCGCCGCAGACAGTAGTTTTTTGTGTAATTGCGAAGATTTACGCTCTTGTCTTCGGTGAGCATGGAAAATGCCAGATCATAGTAGTAAGGATTTTGATTTATCCCCTCCATGAAAAGACCTGTTCCGCAGATGTTTCTGCCTGTAAATCCGCTGGTGAATTTGTTTTTGGCAAGGAGGGGAGCATTTCCGTGGAGATTTATTCTTCCTCCGAAATTGTGGAGAGTTCCTCTTACGTAAGGATATCCCCAAAAACGTCTTTTGGTTTTGTATGCACTGCCGTTAAGGTCTAAAACAAGAAGCTTTTCTTTTTTTACCTGACAGGCAATGGTTTTGTTGATTGACCATGACTGCATTACCCAGATATAGTCTTTGTCATATTCTTCAAAAAGTTCCTGAATGGTTTTTGAAACGTCTCTAAGATATTTTTTCCCCTTTACAGGAGGGGTGCTTTCATGGAACGGGTCTGCGGCATAAAAATGATGTTTACCGAAAAGTTCTGCCTGTTTATTGAGAAGTGCAAGTCCGAATTTTCTGAACAGAGGGTCGAGGGGGTCTATTTCACATGTGCCATCAAAGGAGCACCACTGATTTTTTTGAAGTATCTTGGCTTCCGGAAATTTTTCTTTGAAAGCTCTCGGAACAAATCCGCTGAAGCCGGTCTGAATGGGGTTAATGTTAAGCTCATTCATGCGCTCTAAAATTTTCTTGCCGAGCTCGAGCCTTGATAAAATATATTCCTCGCTTTTAACGGGACAGACTCCTTGGATGTTAGTCATAATCTGCCAGGGGAAGAAAGCGGGACCTGAAATAAACGAAAGGGCTTCATCTTTTGTAAATCCGAAATCAATAAGAGTGTAATACCAAATGGCTTCGCTGCCTATTGCAGCAGGGAAAAGATTTATGCCGTTCATAGCCATGAAATCGAGCTCTTTCTCCCAGCGTTCAAAATTCCAAAAGGGAGCGGAATATCCGAAAGTGCAGTAATTAAAATATGCTCTGTACTTTTGCTTTACTGTTTTTTCTATTCTTTCCATGGCGTGGAGGATTTGGGGTAAAACCAGTGTATCGTTTCCGCACCATGAGTAATTTATATTGCAGGCTTTTTTGAGATAGTAATAAAAGCCCTGCGCCAGCGAATTTACACAGTCGCCTTTTATAAATACTTTTTCATTAACGCACTCGACTGAAAACTTGTTTAAGCCGTGAGAATCTTCAAAAAAGGAGAAGTTAAAATCATCCTCATGACCTTTAGCATTTCTTTTGAGAAAAGAGGAGAAAAGCTGCTTGAAATTTCGGAATTTTTATTATTTGTCATCTTTTTCTTTCTCCTGCTTTGCTGCTTTGCGATATGCTGCCGGAGTATACTGATACTCACGTTTAAAATATCCTATAAAGCTGTTAACATCACTGAAACCACTGTCAAAGCAAATCTCGTTGATTTTCATATTTGTTTCAAGAAGCAGTTTTCTGGCGTGGTTAAGCCTTGTAAGAGTCAGAAATTCCTTGACAGTATATCCTGTTGCAGATTTGAAAATATGAGAGAGATAATATTTATCCATGTAGAACATAGCCGCAATATCGCCTATTTTAATAGGCTGACGGAAGTTTTCGTCAATGTAGTTCTGAATATCTACCACACTGCTCATTCTGCCTGTAAGTGCAGAGGGAATCTCATCCTTCTTTATGCGGTATATGCTTATGAAAATCATACGCACAAGCATATTAATCATCTCGTCACTTAAAACTGTGGGATTATTAAATTCATCCAATATTTTTTCAAATATTATTTTTATGTTTTCACGATGTTTGCCTAGCAGTACAATACGGTTATTCTGTGAGCAGTTCTTTCTCAGATAAAGAAGAAGCTCGGGTTCCGCAAGATTTTTAAACGCTGCGGTGTCCTCAAGAATGATATAATATCTTTCGTAAGGATAAGATACCGCTTCAATCTGATGCTCTTCAAGATTGTTAAGAAAAACAAGGGTACCTTCCCCAGCATAAAAGGTATTGTCACGTACTTTTACCTTAATTTCACCCTTTTCTACAAAGAGGATTTCGGCACCGTGATGAAAGTGAAGAGGATTGTCAATTGCAGCTGATGAAAATTTTACAGTTTCTACGCAATTATTATGCATAATAACACCGCTTTGCAACAAAATTTTATTAAATAACAGCAAATTTTATATATTTTTTTGCGTGAAAGTATTATATCATAATACTGTAACTATTACAATAATTTTTTTGTTTGGTTTTTCGTTATTTTGTACAAATAATCAAAACTGAGGTGTAATGTGAAGAAGATTAAATTAACTGGACTTGATTTCAAGGACATTCCTATGGCGGAGGAATGTTCAGTGCTCAACACACCGTTTTCAGTTTATTCAAAAACGGTGCGAAACAGAATCGTTTTTCAGCCCATGGAGGGAGCTGACGGAGAATTAAGCGGTGCTCCGGGCGAACTTACAAAAAGAAGATATACCCGTTTTGCAAAAAGCGGAGCAGGTATAATCTGGGTTGAAGCGGTTGCTGTATGTAATGAGGGAAGGGCTAACCCTCACCAGCTTTGTCTTAACGAAGAAACAGCTGAAGATTTTAAAAATCTGGTTTCCATGATAAAGGAAACAGCGCAGCTTAAATTTGGATGGGAGCCTCTTGTTATAATGCAGGCGACCCATTCCGGCAGACAGAGCAGACCCACCGATAAGCCGGAGCCAATCTA
>UQGM01000029.1 GCA_900540535.1 uncultured Oscillospiraceae bacterium
AGGCGGAGATGCAAAGGGCGGCGGATACGAAGCTGTTACCCCTGAGCAGATAGAGTGGTATAAGTCTGCAAGAGAAGCTCTTAAAGAAATGGCAGGAAAATATGTTCCATCAATAGTATTCCAGCACATTCCCGTAAGTGAATATTACAATGTGCTCAGAAGAGTCGGAAAGCATGATAAAAATGCTGTCAGAGCTTTCAGAACACATAAGAACGAATACTATGTACCCGAAGAAAAAGTGATGAAGGATAGCGACTACTTTATGCTTGAGCCTCCCTCAATTCCCGATGTCAATACCGGAGAGTTTGAGGCGATGAAAGAAAAAGGCGATGTCTTTGCTATATTTGTAGGACATGATCACAAGAACAATTTTGTGGGAACTTATGACGGAATAGATTTGGGATATACTCCGTCATCAGGTTTCAATGTTTACGGTGAGGGCACAAAGAGAGCTGTTCGAATTTTTGAGTTCAGCGAAGAAAATCCTGCTGATTACAAAACTCGCACATTAAGCTTCCGTAAATTAATAGGAAGAAAGGTACAGATGCCTGTAAGGGATTTCCTTTTTAAATATGCACCTACAACAGTGGATGCCGCAATACCTATGATAATAAAAGCCGTAATAGCTATTTTCGGAATAGCCGCAGTTATAGCATTAATTGGATTTATTTTCTGATTGAGAAAAAGAAAGGATTTGCGGTATTCTGAAGCTTTGACAGTTTCTGTGAAAATTACCGCATGGTGAATAAGATGAGTAAAAATGAAAACAGCAAAATAAGTGCATTTCTCTCAAAGCACGCTGAAATCTGGAAGTTTGTAAAATTTGCAATTGTAGGTATGTCCTCAACGATTATTGAGCTGATAATTTATTATATTCTCCAGGGCGTTGTGTTTAAGAATATGAATACCGAACCCTTTAAGTTTTTGATTTTCGAGTATGAGGGTATCGGATACATGTGGGCATTCCTTATTTCAACAACAATAGGTTATGCCATAGCTTTTATTCTTAACAGAAAAGCTACTTTTAAGGCCGATGCAAATCCGGCGCTGAGCATATTCTTATATATTGTCATGGTTGTTTTCACAATTTTTGCAACCACATGGATGGGAACAGCGCTGCTTAATTTCTGTATAGAGCACGGCTGGCGTTCAGCAGGAGAGATTCTTGTAAAACCCATTGTGGCTACTGTCGCTGTTGTATGGACATATCCTATAAATCGTTTTATCATTCACAGAAAGAAAAAGTCAACTGAAGAAAACCAAAAGGCTTAAATCTTTAATAAACTTAATAACGCAATAAAAAATACCGTTTCCGAATAGGAAACGGTATTTTTCTTTCAGTAAAATTTTATGCCATAAATCTGTGAATAAGAGCTCTGCACTCGTCAGCGTCCATGAATTTCGGAACGGGATAGAGAGGATGAGCTTCCTTAAATACACGTGGAATGATTGTATCGAGGTCTTCTTCCTTGATGCAGTCAAACTTTTCGGGAATGTTCATCTTACGGTTGAGCTCTCTGATAGCTGCGACAAAGGCCTTTGCTCTTTCGCTGTCGCTCATGGAATCGCTGCCGACTCCTGCAATAGCTGCAAGTCTTGCAAGGGGCTTTGCTGCGGAATCTCCGAAGAAATCAAGAACATAGGGGAGAATAACAGCGTTTGCAAGACCGTGAGGAATGCCGTAGAATCCGCCGAGGTTGTGGGCGATTGCGTGGACATATCCGACATAAGCTCTTGTGAAAGCCATTCCTGCATAGAATGAACCCATGAGCATATTCTCTCTTGCTCTGAGGTTTGAGCCGTTATTATAGGCTTCCTCTATGTTGTCAAAGATAAGCTTTGTAGCTTTTTCTGCATAAGCGGATGTAGTTTTTGTGTTGCTTCTTCCGATGTAAGCCTCAACTGCATGGGTAAGAGCGTCCATACCTGTTGTTGAGGTGATGTGGGGAGGAAGTCCAACTGTAAGTTCAGGGTCCATAACCGCATATTTAGGACGGAGAACCGGATCGTTAATTGCATATTTTTCATGTGTTGCAGGGTTTGAAACAACAGCTGCAAGGGTTGTTTCTGAACCTGTTCCGGCAGTTGTGGGAACTGCAAACAGAGGCGGAATCTTCTTGATAACTTTAAGAACGCCTTTCATTTTCGGAACGGGAAGATTGGGTCTTGCAATTCTTGCAGCGCAGGCCTTAGCACAGTCCATAGGTGAACCGCCGCCGAAAGCGATAAGTCCCTGACAGTTGTTCTTGAGATAAAGCTCTCTTGCATCTTCAATGTTCTGAATTGAGGGGTTCGGCTGAACTCCGTCAAAAACGGTGTACTTTACGCCGACATTGTCAAGGTTCTCAAAAAGAGGATCCAAAAGGTGAAGTCCCATAAGGCCTTTATCGGTTACAACCAAAACGTTTGTAATACCTTTTGCCTTGACAAACTCAGGCAGCTTTTTAACACTTCCGACTCCTGAAAGCAGCTCGGGCTCGCTCCAGTCGAAAATGTTCACTGCCAGTTTCATACCGAACTGATATGTACGGTAGCAAAACTTTTTGAACGGTGAAATCATTTGCTGACACTCCTTTACCGAATAATTCCATAATATTGTACCAATTTTTTCAAATAAATGCAATAATAAAGCTTTTAAAGCTTGTAACAGATTTATTAAAAATACCGAAAACACTGAAAAAAAGCCCCTTTGTCCGGCAATAATAATTACAAATTATTGTATGGAGGCGGCAAAATGTCACTTTATGAGAAAATTGTAAAAGGAGAAAAAAAGCTTTCCCTTGTGGGACTCGGATATGTAGGAATGCCTATTGCGGTAGCTTTTTCAAAAAAGATAAAGGTAATAGGTTTTGATTTAAATGAAAAGAAAATAGATATGTATAAAAGCGGAAAGGATCCCACAGGAGAAGTAGGCGACGAGGAAATTAAAAGCTGTTCGGTGGAATTTACCTCAAATCCCGAAAAGCTCAGAGAGGCAAGTTTTCATATTGTAGCGGTTCCCACACCCATAAACGAAGATAAAACTCCGGATTTAACACCGGTCATCAGCGCCAGTGAAATTTTAGGTAAATATCTTACGAAAGGAAGCATAGTAGTTTATGAATCGACGGTTTATCCGGGTGTCACTGAGGAGATATGTGTTCCTATTCTCGAAAAGGAATCGGGACTTAAATGCGGCAGAGATTTCAAAGTCGGTTACTCTCCGGAAAGGATAAATCCCGGCGATAAGGTGCACCGTCTTGAAACAATCGTAAAGATAGTTTCCGGTATGGATGAAGAGACTCTCGAAGAGGTGGCACAGGTTTATTCACTGGTATGTCTTGCGGGAGTTTATAAAGCTGAGAGCATAAAAGTTGCGGAAGCTGCAAAGGTAATTGAAAATTCCCAGCGTGATATAAATATCGCCTTTATGAATGAGCTTGCAATTATATTTGAAAAAATGGGTATAGATACAAAGCACGTTATAGAAGCGGCAGGTACAAAGTGGAATTTCCTGAAATTTCAGCCGGGGCTTGTAGGCGGACACTGTATAGGTGTTGATCCTTACTATCTTACCTATAAGGCAAATAAACTTGGATATGACTCACAGGTTATTCTTGCCGGCAGGCGTATAAACGATTCCATGGGAAAATATGTGGCGGAAAGAACAGTTAAAAAGCTTATTGCAAACAATGTCAATGTAAAAAGTGCAAAAGTTGGAATACTTGGCTTTACCTTTAAAGAAAACTGCCCTGATACACGAAACACAAGAGTTATCGATATTGTGAGAGAGCTGGAAGAATACGGCATTGAACCCATTGTCTGCGATCCCGTTGCGGACAGGGAAGAGGCAAGGCATGAATACGGTATTGACCTCAAAGATTCTGATGTGCTTAAAGATCTTGATACCCTTATTATTGCTGTTGCTCATGAAGAATTCAAAAAACTCGATTCCAAAAACTTTGAAAAGATGCTTTGCAAAAACGGAGTTGTAGCCGATATAAAGGGTATTTTTGAAAAAGAAGATTTTGAGAAAAACGGATATGTTTACTGGCGTTTTTAAGGAGATAGGAAAATGGGATATGATGATATTAAGTTTCCGGCGGGTACAAAATTTATCGTCACCGGAGGAGCGGGTTTTATTGGCTCCAATCTCTGCGAAGCTATTTTGAAAAAAGGATGTAAAGTTATATGCCTTGACGACTTTTCCAGAGGCAGAAGAGAAAATATAAAGGAATTTCTTGTGCATCCTGACTTTCAGCTTTTGGAGGGAGATATAAGAAATTTTGATACCTGTATGAAAGCCTGTCAAAATTCAGACTTTGTACTTCATCAGGCTGCATGGGGAAGTGTCCCTGCAAGCATTGAAATGCCGCTGATTTATGAAGAAATCAATATAAAGGGAACACTTAATATGATGGAAGCGGCAAAAAGACAGGGAGTAAAAAAGTTCGTCTACGCTTCCAGCTCATCTGTTTACGGAGATGAAGAAAGACTTCCGAAAAAAGAAGGGTGTGAAGGTAATCTCCTTTCCCCCTATGCTGTTACAAAGCGTACCGGTGAGGAATACGGAAAGCTCTATAAAAGCCTTTATGGCCTTGATACCTATGGCCTGAGATACTTTAATATATTCGGCAGACGGCAGGATCCGGAGGGAGAGTACGCAGCTGTACTGCCACGGTTTATAAGTCTTATTTTATCAGGTAAAGCTCCCACTATAAACGGTGACGGAAAGCAGTCGAGGGATTTTACCTATATTGAAAATGTAATTGAAGCAAATTTCAAAGCCTGTGTTGCCCCGTCAGAATGTGCAGGAGAGGTTTATAACATTGCCTGCGGGGAAAGGGAATATCTTATTGATATATATAGTTTCCTCTGTGAAATTCTCGGGAAACACATTGAACCTATATTTGGCCCTGACAGAAAAGGTGATATAAAGCATTCAAACGCCGATATTTCAAAGGCACGTGAAAAGCTGGGCTATTCACCGGATTACGATTTTAAGAAAGGCATAATGCTTGCAATTGACTGGTATAAAGAAAATCTTGTTTAGAGGTGAGAAAAATGAGGATAGGTTTTTTGATACCCTCTTTAGCGGTAGGCGGTGCAGAACGTGCCACCGTCGCTTTAGGAAACGGTATGGCGCATTTGGGACATGAAGTGTTTGTAATAACCCTTCACGACGGGGAAAATTTTTATGATGCAGACGGTAAAATAAAGATTTTTCCTTTGGGATTCAGCGATGAAGAGGACGGAAAAATTAAAAAAAGTTTAAAAAAAGCTTACAATCTGCGAAGAGTGATGAAAAACCTCGGACTTGATGTTATAATAGCCATGAGCAGCCTGATGGCAGCTTATGGTGTTTTTGCCTGTGCTTTTACGGGCACTAAATCAATCGGAAGCGAGAGGAGCAATCCGTACCGTCATTTTTCCGCTTTTCCTTATTCACTCATAAAGAAGATCTCAGCATCTTTTTCCGACGGTTATGTTTTTCAGACTAAGGCGGCAATGGAGTATTATCCCAAAAGAGCCGCAAAAAAAGGAATAGTAATTCCAAACGGAATTTTTGGAAATGTGCCGGATAAAATAACTCCTTTTGAAGAGCGTAAGAAAGTAATTTATGCAATGGGACGACTTGTTCCTGAAAAAGGCTTTGACGTGCTTTTAAAGGCTTTTGCTGTTTTTTCAGAGAAGCACAGTGATTATACACTTACAGTGTTAGGTGATGGAGAACTTCACGGGAGTCTCGAGGAGCTTGCGGAAAGCCTTGGGGTTTCTGAAAAAGTAAGTTTCCCCGGAGCGGATAAATCCGCCTGTGAAAAAATATCGGGTGGCAGGATGTTTGTCCTTTCTTCACGTTTTGAGGGAATGCCCAATGCCCTTATTGAGGCAATGGCTTGTGCTATGCCGGTTATTGCAGCAGATTGTCCTATGGGTCCGTCGGAGCTTATAACCAATGTTGAAAACGGAATACTGGTTAAAGTTGACGATGTGCACGGACTTGCCGCCGCTATGTGTGAACTTGCAGAGGATGATTTTCTTTCGGCAAAACTTTCGGAAAATGCCGTAAAAATAAGGGAAAGATTATCTCCGGAAAAAGTTACGGAAAATTGGTTACAGTATATTTACAGTATTACATCAGAGACTGCGGAGAAGCAGTAAACCGATATTTTATAGGAATTCAAAAAGGGGAAAACAAATTTCCCTTTTTACATAGGATGTTTCATTAATAAGGGGGTATGTGTGTGAAAATTCTTGTTTTACTTACAGGAGGAACTATAGGAAGCAGTGTATCAGGAGGAGTAATCAGCGCAGATGAGGGAACCTCGTCTTTGCTTACTCAGCTTTACTGTCAGCGTTACGGCAGACATCATGTTTTCACCGTAAAAAGGATAATGAACACATTAAGTGAAAATTTAGGTAAAAATACTCTTTCTGAAATGCTCAGCGCTGTTCTTTCTGAAAATCTTTCAGGTTATGACGGACTTATAATAACTCACGGAACTGATTCCCTTGCTTTTTCAGCTCCATTAGCGGCGTTTGTTTTAAGAAAACTTCCCTGTCCTATAGCGGTAGTTTCCGCAAATTATCCTCTTGAGGATAAAAGAAGCAACGGCGTTTATAATTTTGCTTCGGCAGTAGCCCTTTTGGGCAGCGGAGAAGCTGAAAACGGTCAGGTTTATGTGCCGTGGAGAAACGCAAAGGGAGAAAATATTATACATTTGGCTTCAAGAGTGAGAAGAGCAGATTGTTACAGTGACGATGTTTCATCTTTCGGCTCAGAACCTTTCGGGGAAGTAAAAAACGGTATATTTATCAAAAACAAATATATGAAAGAACTCCCGAAAGATGATTTTGATTTTAGTCCGGATTCCTTTAATATTAAAAACTCGGTCCTTGTTCTTTCGGCATATCCCACTTTTGATTATTCTCTCATTGATTTCAGCGAGAAAAACCGTCCCTGTGCAGTGCTTCAGTGCCTTTACCATTCTGCAACAGCGTGTGCAGTGGGAGAAAGCGAATCAGCCTGTGAGTTTATTTTAAGGTGTAAAAAGAAGGGAATACCCGTTTACGGCTGTTCATTTAAATATACGTCCGGTGAGTTTTATGAAACAGGCGTAAAACTGTTGGAAAGCGGACTTATACCCCTTAAGAATATATCGGAGGAGGCAGCTTTTGCAAAGCTCACCTTTGCTTATAATTGCGGATATGAAAATGTTGAAGAGATTATTGACAAGAATCTCTGCTCTGAGATATTGCCCCGGCCTTAGTGTGATTTGCTATTATTAAGCATATATAGTATAATGTGAAAGCGGCGGTAAATGTCACATTATGTCTTTTTACGAAAGGTGAGATTTAATGATGTTTAAAAAAATGGTAGCAGGTCTTCTTGCCATAACTCTTTGTTTTGGTATGGCTGCCTGCGGAGAAACAGATGAAGGGGAAACAACTGAGGCAAATATAAATTCCGAAACCACCGATGAGCCCTATGTACCTTTCCCACCCAATGATGAAGACGGCGGGGATGTTAAGAGTACAAGCAGCGGTAGTGGCAGCGGAAGTGGTGATTCAAACAATGACGGTGATTCCGACGAAGCTCCTACATCAAATACTGTCAGGGTTACTCTTACAGAAGGTATGACACTTGTAAAAATGTCATGGGTTTTGGAAGAGAAAGGCGTTTGCTCTTCTAAAGAATTTATCGATGCATCACAGAACATGGATTTTTCAAAATATCCTCTTGTAGCTGCTGCTGCAAAACAGCCTAATGTTTGCTTTAAACTTGACGGATATCTCAAACCCGATACATATGAGTTTTATAAAAACGAAGCGCCCGAGCTGGTCTTGGACAAGCTTTTAAGTGCAATGGAATCTTCTATAACTTCACAGATGCGTTCCCGTGCGGCACAGCTTGGCTATTCAATGCATGAAATCCTTACATTAGCTTCCATTGTGGAAAAGGAAGGCCAGACTAAAGATCAGAGAGAGAAAGTGGCCTCTGTTCTTCACAATCGTCTTAAAGATGGTATGCAGCTTCAGTGCGATGCTACAATAAATTATGTTGAATATGTAATTTATGAAATATATGGCAAGAATAATGACTATAGATATTACTATAATACAGAGCGCTGCAAGGCTCTCCCGGCAGGACCTATTTGCAATCCCTCAATGGAGTCCATAAAAGCAGCTCTTTACCCGGCAGATACAAATTATCTGTATTTTGCAATTAAAAACGGCAAAGCCCTTTATGCAGCAGATTATGATACTCATCTGGCCAACTGTGATGAGCTTGGTATTGTGTACTAAAAGGAGATTATGGTTTTATGAAAATAAGACTTAACGAAAATGAGAAAATAGTAAAATCTGTAAAAGAAGGTCTTGAGAAAACCGGCGGTTACTGTCCTTGTCGCCTTGAGAGAACTGAAGACACAAAATGTATGTGCAAGGAGTTCAGGGATCAGATAAAGGATCCTAATTTTACAGGTTATTGCCACTGCCTTCTTTACTATAAGGAAAATGACTGATTTACCCTTGGCAGTAAGTCGTTAAGCGGTTTACTTTTTCATACTTTCAAAAAAGCTTCTCTGAACTTACAAAGCAGAGAAGCTTTAATTTTTTAATGAAAAGAAGAACAGAACTGATTGTTTTCAGTCCTGTTCTTCATCTTTTTTTCTGTAACTGTTAGGTGAAACACCATAGTATTTTTTAAAATCTCTGCTGAACTGGAAGGGAGATGAGTATCCCAGTTTTTCTGAAACCTTATTTATTGAAAAATCGCTTGTCTGTAAAATCTGAGCTGCATTCTGCATTTTGATTTTAATCAGATATTGCTTTGGGGTAACTCCGGTGTATTTTGCAAACATTGAGCGGAAGCTTCTTTCGCTCATATGACATTCTTCCGCAAGCTGCTTTACGGAAATGTTTTCGGTGACTCTGTCACGCATGCTTTGTATGATTTTTGCAAAATTCTCGGTGCTTTCATTTTCACTCTTTTTAAGGGATAAAATAAACCGATAAAAATATTCCTTAAACAGCGTGTTTACAAGGCTAAGGCAATATGGATCAAGTTCATCTTCCTCAAAACTTAAGATTTCATTCATCCGTGAAATTTCATCCTGTTTAATGTCTGCTTTATATATTTCTCCCAGACTGAAAAACGGAACTGATTTTGCAGTAAAATTAAACCAATAGTAGTTCAGAATATCAGAATGAGAGCAGTAACTTATGATTTCGGAAACCGGCAGAATAATAAACTCCTCGCTGTGCAGGCAGATTGTTCTTTCGTTGCAGATAAGACACATTGTACCTTTCAGAATACGGATAAGTGCAAGGGTGTTTTTAGGATAAAAACTTTTCTCATAAGCGGTGCGGGTGTATTCATAGCTGCCGTCTGTGGTAACATCCCATACAGAGAGCAGATCAGGAGAAAAGCTATCGATTTTATCAAGGATATAAAATTTTCTTGCTCGGTACATTTCCTATACTTCTTTCTGTTTGCCGTTTTTGGTATTTTAAAACGTTAATTACTTCTGTTTTTGATATTTCAGCAGACTATTGCAAATGGTATAATAAACAATAACTTTAATAGTGCTGCTGTTAAAAATGATGACTTATACAATTATAGTATAAATTTTTTTCATGTCAATAATTGGAAAGAATAAAACCTTAAAAGGATATTTAAAGTATTCATTAAAGCAAATATATATGCAAATGAAACATAAATATATTTTGTGAACGGGAGGATAATTTCAGAAGATGAATACATATTGGGTTATCTCAGGTGAGAAGCATCGCAGTCAGATCGGTGTTGACGGTGATGTAATTACACTTGAAAACGGTCTTATCAGCAGAACAGTGGATGTCAAAAAAGGAACGGTTTCCCTTAAAAACCAGGAGCAGAACAGGGAATATCTTAATGAAACAGGCAATGATATTGAAATTACAATTGACGGAAAAGTGATTGATTTTTACAAGGATACAGAGTTTGTAAAAGCAGAAAGAATTGCTACCATAGCCGATGTTCATTATGAGCCTACAAAATGTGCAACGGAAAAAATGCCGTATCCTGCAAAGGGAGAGGGCATTAAGCTTATTTATGAGGATGCAAATTTTCAGTATCATGTTATTTATGAGATATTTGATGATATCCCTGTAATATGCAAAAGGCTGCATATAGTAAACAAAAGCGGCAAAACCGTAGTTATAAACAGATATGCAAATGATGTTCTGCATATAGCTGAAAAAGAATATGCAATGTTTTACGGAGAAACCAGCTATAATGGTGGATGTGCCCTTAACAGCAACAGAACTCTTTCCGTAAGATATGAAAACGGTGTACTTCGCATGATGTTTGATGTAGGACCCGATGCCGATGTAAATAGCGGAGAAACTTTTACAGGTCTTCGCAGCTATGAGCTTGTACACACTGCAAAATACTATGAACAGAAGATGATTGAAGTAAAGCAGATGTACAGACATATTGCGCCGTGGGTACTTGAAAGTCCGTTTATATATCATATTCTTTCTGATAATTCTTTCAGGCTCAGAAAGGCTATGGATGAAATATCTGAAATTGGTTTTGATTCTTTAATTCAGTCCTTCGGCAGCAAGGTAAATCTTGAAAGCCGACGTGACGGATACCTTAAAAAGCATAAAGATATATATGATTACGGTAAAAGCAAAGGTCTTGGAGTAGGCGGATATACCCTTGCCATTGTAAAGAATTATCGCCCTGTAAGAGGACCTGAATGTAATGTTTATGCAGATCCGAAGGGCAAAATAATGCGATGCCTTGCGACAGAATGGTCAAAGCAATACTGGAAAGATATATTTAATTTTTATGATGCAACCGGAGCGAATGCAATAGAAATTGACGGACCATATCATTTTTATCAGTGCGAGGGCGGCGAAACCCATCTTCACAAAGGCCTTTCCGACAGCCGTTATCTTCAGTGGAAGCTTTCAACTGAGGATGTCTTCAAAGAGTTCAGAAAACGCAATGTGTATATCAATACTCCTGACTGGATGTTCCTGAACGGAACCAACAAGACAGGTATAGGCTATGAGGAAATTGCCTTCTCGGAGCCGAGAAAGCATCAGCTTATCTCTTCAAGAATTTATAATTACAAGGGTACATTCGGAAAAATTCCGTCAATGGGCTGGAGCTTTATACCTCTTTCTGTTTACCACGGAGGAGGTAAGGCGGCATCCTTTGCACCTTTGGGTAAAAATTTGTTTGACTATGAGTGGTCCGTATTCCAGCACGTTATGAGCGGAGTTCTGCCCTGTTTCAGAGGAAAAAGACTTTTTGACGACGATAAAAGTAAAGCCATGCTGAAAAAATGGGTGGCATTTTATAAAAAATACAAATACGTTATAAACGGAACAACGGTTCACTTTATGCCTCCTATCATTGACGAAAACGACAAGGGCAGAACAAAGGATCTCGACTGTATTCTCAATGTAGTACCTGACGGAGAAGTCCGAGGCGTGCTTGCAGTGTTCAACCAGACTGACAGAGAAATCGAAAAGGCTATAAAAGTTCCGCTCTATTATGCAAATATAGTAAAGGTAGATGAGATACCGGCTCCTTATAAGGGCAGCAGTATAACAGAGGTTAAAAATCCTGTGTATGGCGAATATGCTCCGCCATATCCCGTTGAAACTGAAAAGGAAGCAGAAGGAACGGAGTCTCAGTGGTACGGCAGAAGCCAGGTGGTTGGCCATGAAGAAATAAGAGAGCTCGCTAGAACGGAAATCATAGGAGAAGCAGAGTTTGTTAAAGAGGAAAAAATAAGTGAAACAGTTTCTGTTGATTCCAATGCCGATGCAGAGCTTTATGTAAAGCTTAAACCAATGAGTTATACATATTACATTATAAAGAAGAAAGCATAAATTAAAACGGGAGTCTTTAAAAGACTCCCGTTTTTGTATATGTTATGAATTGGATTTTTTACGGATTTTGTATATGCGGTTTAATATAAAGAATACAGCCGATATAAAAAGTATTCCTGCTGCAGCGCCCGTGCTGTCGATAAACATATCAAAAACTCGGCAGGCTCTTCCGGGAATGAAAAGCTGATGTATTTCATCAGTGACTGCGTAAACTGTGGAAAATATCCACCCGTAAACAAAAGCTTTTCGTTTTAATGTAAATGAAAAAGCACAAAAGCTTACTGCGCCTAAAAGAGCATATTCAGAAAAATGAGCTGCTTTTCTTAAAAACACATGGGAAATTTCAAAGGGAATTATGCTGAGAATACGTGAAAGAAGTCCTTCGCTGAGTTCCTGTGAACCTTCCGCTGACTGAGCCGAAAAAGCGAATATAATGTACATTACCGCTAAGGTTATGGACCAAAGGAAGATAAGCAGTGCACTTCTCTTCTTGCCTGTTAAAGTAAAGAGTTTATCAGTCATAGTATTCACCGTTTTCAAACAGAGGGGCTCCCAAATATGAAGAGTAAGTTATTTCGGAACAGTCAGGTGAAAGAGCAAAGGCTCTGTTCCTTGAAACAACGGGATAAACATAAAAGTTCTGTACAAGAAATTCTTCGCACTGCTTTGTAAGAGAAAGTTTTCCGCTGCTGTCAGCACTTAAAGCCTGCTCAGAAAGCTTGTTATAGTTTTCTGAATAAACGCCGTAACCGTTAATGAACATCTTTAAAATATCGTCTGTACGGCTTGTTGAGGCTGCAATGGGAGCAAAGGCAATCTGATAGCCGCCTGAGTTTACAGTGCTCATAACGTCTTCAATTGGTACAACGTCAATTTTTGCAGAGAAAGATATTCCGAAAACTTCCTGCCATTGTCCGATAATACGTCTGACATTTTCTTCATCCCTTTCGGTGCAGGTTACTGTTACCTCAAGGGTTTTCATACCAAGTCTTTTAAGTTCGCTGTCCCAAAGCTGTTTTGCATAGGCTGTGTTAGTCTGAGGCAGTGAGATTTTACCGGCAGATTCTCTGTATGATTTGCCTCCCAAAAGACAGGCATCTGGAATAACTCCGCCGGCTTCTTTTTCGTCATCCTTAAGTTCCACGGAAAGAGGACTCATTGCAAGCATAAATGCCTTTCTCAAATCCGTAGAGGAAAGAGCATATGAGTATCCGCCGTTAATAAGGAATCCCCATGTTTCAGCGGGATAGTATGCAACGCTTTGTTCCTCGCTGTTAAACTCGCCAGCATAAAGACTGCTTATCCATGCGGCAGAAAGTTTTGAGTCGTTTACCTCTTTGGCAATGTTCTCTTCTCCGGTCTGAATATAAAGAGTGACTGAAGAAGGTTTTACATATTCGAATTGTGTATAGCTTCCGTTTAATTTATCTTCCTTATTGTAGTTTTTTCTGAGAATAATAGAAGCATCGTGATTCCATTTGGAAAGATAAAAAGCTCCGCAGGAAAGATAATAATCTACATCCAGACCGTATCTGCCCTTTGTGGCATTAAAGAAATCCTCGTTACAGGGCATTGCAGCTGATGTAGCCATAAGATATAAAAACTCATCGCTGGGTTTTTCTAAGGTAATTTTTATAGTCAGACTGTCCGGAGTTTCAATTCCGAGCTTCTCCTTTGAAAGTTCGCCGGAGTTAACCTTTTCACCGTTCTTTATTATATAAAAATCCTTTGCAAAAGGAGATTTCGTTTCGGGGAGAAGTGTCCTTGTAATACCGAAAGCATAGTCGTAAGCAGTTAAATCACCGCTGAAATTAGTGCCCATAATTTCGTTTGTTGTGTCGAGTACATGCCATTTCAGTCCGCTTTTAAGATGGAAGGTATAAACGCATTTATCGGAAGAAATATCCCAGCTTGCGGCAGCTCCCGGAACTATGTTATTGGAGCTGTCTATTTTTACAAGACTGAGCATTGTATTGTAAACTGTAGTTAAAGCGGCATCACCGGTAGCTATCTGAGGGTCAAGACATGTGGGTTCGGCAGAAACAGGATAGGATAAAGCTTTGCCGGTTCCGTCCTTTTGACCGCAAGCACAGAAAGTCAAAATGATTACCGCTGCTGTTAAGACTAGTGATATGATTTTTTTTCTCATTTTCGCACCACCAAAGGAGATTTTAGCAAAATAATTTTATCATCAGTAAGCTTTTCTTTCAATAACACAATGGTTACAAAAAAGTTAAAATACGCAATAGCAAATAAATATCCTCAAATAGTATTCATTTAATTGCTGCGGTTATAACCGAAAAATAAAACGCACCGGATTTATCCGATGCGTTTTGCCTTAATTAAAATCACAGATTCTTATTCTTTAGTTTCTTTTCTTGCCTTAGCTTTTAAAGCGTTTGTGCCTGAGCTTTCTTCAAAATCCTTTGTAAGCTTAACTACAACTCCGCTTAAAGCGAGAACGGCTATAAGGTTTGGTATAACCATAAGTCCGTTGAAGCAGTCTGCAAGAGCCCATACAAGATCGACTTTCAGTGAAGAGCCGATTACAATGAATATAAGAACAAAAACAGTATAGGGGATAACAGCTTTTTTACCGAACAGGAATTTAACGTTTGTCTGACCGAAGAAATACCAGCCGATAATAGTTGAAAACGCAAAGAACAGCATGCAGATTGCAATAAAGATTGAGCCTGCGTTTCCGAATATGGATTTGAATCCTTCCTGTGCGAGTCCGGCAGCGTCAACTGTTCCGCTCATACCGAGATCAAGTACGCCTGTTGTAAGGATTACAAGAGCTGTAAGGGTGAGGATTATAAATGTGTCGATGAAAACGCCCATCATAGCTACAATACCCTGCTCAGAGGGATGCTTAACTTTGGCAATAGCGTGAGCGTGAGGTGTGGAACCCATACCGGCTTCGTTGGAGAAAAGACCTCTTGCAACGCCGTAGCGCATAGCCTTCTGTACTGTGATACCGATAACACCGCCTAAAACAGAAGAGGGGGAGAAAGCTCCTACAAAAATCTGTCTGAATGCATCAGGGATGTTTTTGAAATTAGCTATAATAATGATCATTGAACCGATTATATAGAACACTGCCATAATCGGAACCATTTTTTCAGTAACGGAAGCAATTCTCTTTACGCCTCCGAGGAAAATAATTCCGGCAAAAACAGCAACTGCAATACCTACATAAAGAGGCTCTACACCGAAAGCATTTTTAAAGGAATCGCCTATGGAGTTAGACTGAACCATATTTCCCATAAAACCTAAGGCGAAAATAATGAGAACAGAGAAGATAGCAGCAAGAATTTTTCCGAATGTTCCCTTAAAAGCTGCCCTTATGTAAAAGGAAGGACCACCTGTTACTTCTCCGTTTCGTACAGTTTTGAATTTCTGTGCAAGTACTGCTTCGGAATAAATTGTAGCCATGCCGAAGAAAGCACTCATCCACATCCAGAAAATTGCTCCGGGACCACCTGCAATAAGAGCTGTGGCAGCGCCGACAATATTTCCTGTTCCGACCTGTGCGGCTATTGCGGTAGCCAAAGACTGGAAGGAGGACATACCGCTTTCGTCAGCAGCCTCACCTTTAAACTTGATGGCTCCGAAAGTAGCCTTAAAAGATGCGCCGAATTTTCTTACCTGAATAAAACGCAGGCGCAGTGTGAAAAAAATACCTGTTCCGCAAAGAAGAACGAGCAGAGCAAAATCCCATAAAAAGCTGTTGACTTTTCCAACAGCATCTGTAAGGACTAGCTGAAACTGCTGTATCCACTCCATGTGTGCAACACTCCTCAAGATGATTTTTAAACGTGCCTTTAATTTTACTATACAATATATATAGGTGTCAATAAGAAAACAATGTGCATAGGTTTAATCTGCGTTGTATATAAAAAGAATCAATTATGAGCTTCTTTTTTCTGCCGTAAATTCCCGTTTTTGGTATGGACTTGAATAAAATGCAGTGTCATAATATCCCATGAAAAAATTAATGGAGAGGTATTTCTATGTATTATTTATTGGCAGCTGCGGTAATTGTTGCAGTGGTAATTTTAGTTATCCATTTTTATTGGTCAAAACCATATTTAAAAGAGGAACAGTCCTTTACAAAAGGTGACGGAAAGAGTATTCGTGTAGGAATTATAAGCGACTCTCAGCTTCCCGGTGATGGTAAGCCTTCAAAATGGACGGACAGAGTCGAAAAAGCTTTGGAGCTTGTAAAGAAAAATAAAGCGGATGTTTTGATATATGCCGGAGATTTCACTGATGTAGGTACAAAAAAAGCCTGGAAATCCTTTCAGGAAAAATATAAAAAAGTTTTCAGCGATCAGGATATTGTCCCTGTTTTTGTTATGGGAAATCATGATCACTGGCTTCCTCCTTTAAACAAAGGATTTGATATTCCTACTCCTGCAAAAATGCAGAAAAGATTTATGAAATATACCGGAGAGCATCCATTCAGTCATAAGGTGGTTAACGGATATCATTTCATAGGCTGGAGTTCTGAGAACGGAAGTTATGATAAATCCTATACAAATACCGATTGGGCAAGAAAGGAAATAGAAAGCGCAATTAAGCAGTCACCTGATAAGCCTGTATTTGTAATAACTCACCTTAATCCGGAAAATTCCGTTTACGGCAGTGATGAATGGGGAAACAGCGATATATACAGTGTTCTTAAAGACTATCCTCAGGTTATTTCATTTTCAGGACATTCACATTATTCTCTTCTTGATGAAAGATCTATTTATCAGGGAGAGTTTACGGCAATTAATACACAGAGCATAGATTATATTGAACTTGAATCAGGCAAATTCAACGGCAGTGTTCCCTGTGATGCATATGGTGAGAGTATAGCCGACGAAGTTCCTGCAATCATGATGATGTATGCTGATGAAGGCGGAGTTAAAATAGACAGACTCAATGCTGTAACAGGAGAGAAGATAAAGGACAGCTGTATAATAAATGATCCCTGTGATAAAGCTTCTTTCACGTATACTGAAGAAAAACGCAAAGCGGAGAACAAAGCTCCGTGGTTTGAAGCTGATGCATACGGGGAAATATATGAAACGGTAAGCAGCAAAGGCAAGCCCATAACGAATGTTGTATTTACCGCAGCAAAGGATGACGATTTTGTTCATTCATACGCCATTGAATATTTTGACGCTGACAGCAACAAGCTGAGTTTTGAGAAAACAGACTATGACGGTCATGTGCTCAAAAAGGATGGCAAAACTCAGTTTGCTGACAGAACCATTTATTTCTCATCATTTATGGTTGGACTCGATAAAATGCCTGAAAAGGAAGAATTACGTCTTACCGGACATATTCCGGAAAATGCAGCATATATAAAAATTTATGCTGTGGATTCATGGGGCGAAGAAAGCGAGCCTATTAAAGTAAAATTAAATAATATTTAAGGCAAAAAGATTAAAAACATACATGTTTTAGATAAACATATATTTAACAAATGTAATTTTAGTTTATAATATGTTGTCAATTATTTATTACATATTTTACCATTTAAATATTACAGTATTCGGTTGACAAATTTTCCTCTTGGTTCTATAATATGTGTACAATTTACATAAAAGATATTAATAAATATGCTTTTGTTGTCAAAACGGAGATGTTTATTTAATAAAAAGCAAATTTGTAGTTTTACAAATTGTCAATAATTTTATTGATATTATTTATGTAAAACAGAGGGCCAAAGTCCCTGTTTAGTATAAAAAGGAGGAAGTAAACATGAAGACCACAAGCAAAAAGTGGACAAAGATCGTTTCCATTATTGTGTCAGTAGCTATTCTCTGCACAGTTTTGGTTGCGGCTCTTGTCCCGTCTTTCGCAGCTGACGAAGTCAACTACGGAAAAGATTCCTACACTCTTGCTGATCAGAAACACTATGTCTCAATGGGTGTTGACGGAATCAACTACACATTTGTCCAGACAGAGGACAATCAGAAGTTTACCTTCAGAACAATCTACAATATGATGATAAACTTCGTAGGAAACAGTGCCAGATTTGACAATGTTTATTTTGCAAACACAGAAGGTATGAAAGACCTTCAGTTTAACTGGCTCAACGATTTTCCAACCAAGAAGGATGTTGTTCTCGGCAAAGGCCTTGCAGCTATCAATGATATGTACAAGTATGAAGCTGAAGCAACATTTACAAGCGACAAGTCTGTTTCAAGAGAGTCTCTCGTAATCAAACCTGTCTTGACAGTCGATTACCATTCACTCGGAACAGCAGCTATAGCAGATGATCCCAGATTTGATTATGATGAAAATAGTCATATCGCTGAGTTCCCCTTCACAATAACAATCATCGATGCACGTAGCCTTGCTAATACTGTTGCAGAAGCTGAGAAGCTTGCTGCTGATAAGGATACCTACACAGCAGAATCTCGTGAAGCTCTTTCAAAGGCAATCGAGACATACAAGACTCCCGGTGCAACACAGACTGAGGTTAACTTTGCAGAGGCACTTATCCTCCGTGCAGTAGAAAACCTTGAGACTCTTCCCGGTGTTACAGTTGAGCCTATCGACAGAGAGGCTATAAAGGCTGACCGTCAGGCAGCTATCAATGCTACCGGCACAGATTACTATGCTTTCAAGGATACAGGCAACTATATTTCTATGGGAGTAAATGATGTAAACTATACTTTCATTCAGAAGAATGATACAGAGCGTTTCCAGTTTACAACAGACTTTGATTATCTTGTAAACTTCGTTGGCAACAGCCATAGATTTAAGAGTATTAAGTTTGTTGATACACAGGGATCACTTGGTAACTATGAGCTTGTATGGCTTAACAATTCAAATCCTGTAGACGGAAAAGTTCTTCATGGTGTAGGTGGAGCAGCTATTAATAACCTTCATAAATACACAGCACAGGTAACTTTCACAAGTGATAAAGCTGCTTCAAGAGACGCTGAGGTTATTAAGACAGATCTGAACGTTGATTATCAGTACAACGGTGCTGCTGTTTCAGAGCATGGTCCTTGGACAGAAGCAACTGAGAAGTACACTTACACAATCACAATCCTTGACCAGCGTCCTCTTGACGAGACAGTTAAGGAAGCTGAGCAGAAGCTTGCACGTACAGATCTTTACACAGAGGAATCTCTTGCACTCCTTCAGGAGTCTGTTGACCTCTATCGTGACGGCGGAATCACTCAGACAGAAATCAACTATGCAGAGCTTCTCATAAGAGATGCTATCCTTAAGCTTGTTCCTATCGAGCCTGATACAACAGAGCCCGATACAACTGAGCCTGTTGATCCCGATACAACAGCTCCTGTTGATCCTGATACAACAGCTCCTGTTGATCCTGATACAACAGCTCCCACAGACGATACAACACCTGATGATGAAACAACAGTTCCTGCAGGTGACACTCTTCCCGTTGCACTTCTCGCTGCACTTGCAGCAGTAGCAGGCGGAGCAGTTATCGTTACAAAGAAAGCTCGCAAGGATAAATAAAACTAAATAGTTTTAGCGGTATACGGTCAGACTGTTAAACGGTCTGACCGTTTTTGTATGTAAAAAGCGCTGTGTAATTTTCAATAAAATTTACATCTAAGATTTTTCCGTTTATACTGTTGACAAGAAAGAAAAAGATTTTTATAATAATACTTACAATTTAAAAATTCGCATATGGTTTACCCATAAAGACTGTGAAGGAAAAAAGACAGGTTGCGCGAGCATCAGAGAGCCGTCGGTTGGTGTGAGACGGCGCCGCAATATTTGTGTATAGCTCATTCCGGAGTTGCCTGCTTGAAATCATAGGGCAGGACGTATGACTGCGTTACAGGTCAGGACCTTGTTGGAGGTCCATGAGAGCCGCATAAAGCGGCTGAAGTAGGGTGGTACCGCGTGGAGTATATTATCCTCGCCCCTATACCGTTGTAGGGGGCGGGTTTTTTGTTTAGCATCGCCCCGTGAAAGGTGAACTAACTTTTTGCGTAGGAAAAGGAGAAATCAGCAATGAAAAAAGGTTTTGAAAAGTACATTCCCTTTACACCTGTTAAAATTGAAAACAGGCAGTGGCCCTCAAAGGTTATAGACCATGCACCTATTTGGTGCAGCGTTGACCTTCGTGACGGAAATCAGGCACTTATTGATCCCATGAATCTTCAGGAAAAACTTGAAATGTTCAAACTCCTGGTGGATATCGGATTTAAAGAGATTGAAGTAGGTTTCCCCTCTGCATCAGAGACAGAGTATGAAATTCTCAGAACACTTATTGACGGCGGACATATTCCGGACGATGTTACAATTCAGGTTCTTGTTCAGGCCAGAGAACACCTTATCCGCAAGACCTTTGACGCTATTGCAGGAGCTAAAAACGTAATAGTCCACTTCTATAATTCAACCTCAACTCTTCAGAGAAAGGTTGTATTTAAAAAGGATATGGACGGTATTATCGATATTGCCGTTAAAGGCGCAAAGCTTATCAAAGAGCTTACAGACGAAATGAAAGCAAATGGCAGCGAAACCAATATCCGTTTTGAATATTCACCTGAAAGCTTTTCAGGAACTGAAATGGATAACGCTGTTCGCATCTGTGAAGCTGTTATGGAAGCTCTGGAAACAGATGCCGACAATAAGCTTATCCTGAACCTTCCTTCAACAGTTGAGGGCAGCACACCTAACGGATATGCCGATCAGATTGAGTATTTCTGCACTCATCTTAAGAACAGAGAGAACGCTATAATCAGCCTTCATCCTCATAACGACAGAGGAACAGGCGTTGCTGCAGCAGAGCTTGGACTTCTTGCAGGAGCCGACAGAATCGAGGGAACTCTTTTCGGAAATGGTGAAAGAACAGGTAACGTTGATATAGTAACTCTTGCTCTTAATATGTACACACAGGCAGTTGACCCGAAACTTGATTTCAGCAACATCAATAAGGTAAGAGAAGTTTACGAGCGTACAACAAAGATGCAGGTAGGCTACCGTCAGCCCTATGCCGGTAAGCTTGTATTTACTGCTTTCTCCGGCTCTCACCAGGATGCTATCAATAAGGGCGAAGAGTACATGAAGACCAGCGGCACAGAGTACTGGGAGGTTCCCTATCTTCCAATTGACCCCGCAGATGTAGGTAGAGAGTATGAGCCCATTATCCGTATAAACAGCCAGTCCGGTAAGGGCGGCGCAGCGTTTATTATGAGCAATGTCTTTGGCTATCAGCTTCCCAAGGCAATGCATCCTGAGTTCGGTGCAGCTGTTAAAGCTGTATGCGATGCAGCAGGTACTGAAATCAGTCCCCAGAAAGTATTTGAGATTTTCAGCACACAGTATCTTGAAATAAACGGACCTTATCAGATTGTTTCCCATAAGCTTACAGAAGAAAATGCCGTTAATAACACTTCACCAAAGGTTCGCTTTGAGGGAGCACTCAAGCATAATGGCGACGAGCCTGTAAATATTCAGGGCAGCGGTAACGGACCTATTGACGCATTCTTCAATGCACTTTCCCATGTGGGAATTCACGGTTATCGCTTTGTTGACTATTCTGAGCACGCAGTATCAGTCGGTTCCGACGCAAAGGCTGTTTCCTACATTCAGCTTAAAGCTCCCGACGGAAGCGATGTTTTCGGCGTAGGTATGTCACATAATATCAACTACGCTTCAATCAGAGGCGTTCTCTGCGCAATTAACCGCTACGTTTCAAGACACTGATTATTACTGAAAGGATTTGAGTTAAATGAGAGAATATAATGTTGTTGTCCTTAAGGGCGACGGAATCGGACCCGAAATTGTAGACGAGGCTATAAAGGTACTTGATGCCGCAGGTGAAAAATACGGCTTTAAAATGAATTATGACTATCAGCTTATGGGAGGATGCGCTATTGACGCAACAGGCGAGCCACTCCCCACAGCAACAGTTGAAGCCTGTAAAAAGGCAGATTCAGTACTTTTAGGCGCAGTAGGCGGCTGGAAATGGGATAAACTTCCCGGAAACAAAAGACCTGAAGCCGGACTTCTTGGAATAAGAGGAGCTCTGGGACTTTATGCAAACCTTCGTCCTGCACAGATTTTCGAGCCCCTTAAATCAGCTTCTCCCATTAAGGACAGCATCATCGGCGATAACCTTGATATCCTTGTTGTACGTGAGCTTACAGGCGGTATCTACTTCGGCGAGAGAGGAAGAAAAGAGGTAAATGGTTCTCCTGCCGCATATGATACAGAGATGTATACAGTTCCCGAAATTGAGCGTATTGCAAGAGTTGCTTTCCAGATGGCTCAGAAGAGAAATAAAAAGCTTACAAGTGTCGATAAGGCAAATGTTCTCGAATCCTCAAGACTCTGGAGAGAGACAGTTATCAGAATTTCCGAAGAGTATCCCGATGTTGAGCTCAGCCATATGTATGTTGACAACTGCGCAATGCAGCTTGTGAGAAATCCTGGTCAGTTCGATGTTATCGTAACTTCAAATATTTTCGGTGATATCCTTTCAGACGAAGCTTCAATGATAAGCGGTTCTATCGGTATGCTTGCCTCTGCAAGCCTTGCTGACGGAAAAATGGGACTCTATGAGCCTATCCATGGTTCAGCTCCCGACATTGCAGGTCAGGGCATAGCAAACCCCCTTGCTACAATTCTTTCCGCCGCAATGATGCTCCGCTATTCCTTTGATGAGAGCGAAGCTGCCGACGCAATCGAAAAGGCAGTAAATGAGGCTCTCGGCAAAGCCAGAACTCCCGATATTTATGAAGAGGGCTTTGAGAAAGTTTCAACTTCACAGATGGGCGATATTGTCAAGGCTATTGTACTTGGCTGATAAAAGTGTATAATAAAATTAAAGCGGAGCCCCGAGCTCCGCTTTTTTCTTAAAGGAAGTGAAAATATGGATAAACTTCGTATTGCCGTAGTGCAGAAAAATACAAAACCCAATAATTCTCAGCACAGCCTCAAAGCAGGACTCGAATACTTTGAACAGGGCGCAAAAATGGGCGCAGATATTGTGCTGTTCCCCGAAATGTGGTCAAACGGATATGCGCCTCCTTTTAAAGAGGCTTTTGACGAGCCACTTAAAGAAGAATGTGAAAAAGAACGGCAGAACTGGCTTTCCGAAACCTGGGAGCCTGAGGGTGAAGAGATAAAAGCCTTCTGTTGTAAAGCAAAGGAGCTTAACACAGGAGTTGTAATTACCTGTCTTTGTAAAGGAACAAGCGGAAAGACCAATACCGCCTTTTTTGTAGATAAACAGGGAAAAATTATTCTCCGATATGATAAGGTTCACACCTGTGATTTTTCCCTTGAGGGACTTTTGGAAAGCGGAAAGGAATTTAAAACCGTAGATTTCTGCGGAATTAAAATGGGAATAATGATTTGCTATGACCGTGAGTTCCCCGAAAGCGCACGTGTAATGATGTTGCAGGGAGCTGAGATAATTCTTGTGCCCAATGCCTGCGACATGAACCCTGCAAGGCTCTCACAGCTCCGTACACGCTCTTTTGAGAATATGACGGGAATTATCATGGCTAATTATCCCGGCTCTAAATGGGGCTGCTCCTGCGCTTATACGCCTATGACCTTTGATGAAAAAGGCAATTATACCGATAATGAAATAATGATGCTGGGTGAAGAGGAAACAATCGCCGTAGCTGAATTTGATATGACAGAAATAAGAAAGTGGAGGGAAAGAGAAACCTGGGGCAACGCTTACCGAAAGGTATATGCATACAGTGAAATTGTTATAAACCAAGTGAATCCGCCTTTTGTCAGGGAGAAAATCGGAAGAGCGGAAAAGGTAAAGGTATCTTTCGGGAAAGTTCCGGCCACTGAAAAGGGATATAAATACTCTGTGATAATTTCAAAATCCGATGAAAAATATGTTTTCTGCCGTCATAAAGACCGCAGTACATGGGAGTTCCCCGGCGGACATATAGAAAAGGGAGAACACCCGGACGAAGCTGCAAGGAGAGAGCTTTGGGAGGAAACAGGAGCAAAGGATTTTGATCTTTATCAGATAAGCCCTTATTCCGTCACAATGGACGGAGAAGAAAATTTCGGTATGCTCTATTTTGCGGATATTTTCACTTTCGGAGAACTGCCGGCACTGGAAATAAAAGAGGTAAAGCTTTTTGATAATCTGCCGGAAAACTGGACATATCCTCTTATTCAGCCAAAGCTATTAAAAGAGGCTCAGCGGGTTATGGAGATAATAAAAAGAGATAACAGCGAAGAGTAAATATAAAAACTGAATCATAAATGAGGAGGCGTATTTGTGAAATCAATCTGCGGACTTGACTGCTGTAATAAGTGTGAAAGAAAAGCTCAGTGCGGTGGATGCATTGAGACAGATGGTAGACCTTTTGGTGGAAAGTGTATTGCCGCTCATTGTATTAAAAAAGACGGAATGGAAGCCTTTAAAGAGCTTAAAAGAAAAGTTATAGATGAATTTAATTCACTTAAAATAAGTGGTTTGGAGGTAAATGATCTCAATCTGCTCAACGGATTTTTTGTAAATCTCGAATATGAACTGCCCAACGGACAGAAAGTAAAGCTCCTCAAAGATAACGATATATATTTAGGCAATCAGATAGAGATACCGGGAAGTGACAGATGTTACGGTATAGTGGCAGATGACAAATATCTTCTTGTGTGCCAATACGGATGTATGGGTGCCGACCCGGAGATTGTGGCATATGTAAGGAGATAAAGCTCAGATTAAAGGGGAGAATTAATATGTCAATTACGGTAAATATTTATTACAGCGGTGAAGGATATAACGCCAGAAAATTCGCCGAGGAAATGGTTTCAAAGGGAGTAGTAAGCAAAATTCGGGAGGAGGAAGGGAATCTTAAATACGAGTACTTTTTTCCCATGGATGACGAAAAAACTGTTCTGCTCATTGACAGCTGGGAAAATCAGGCCGCCATTGATGCACATCATGCTTCTGAAATGATGAAAGATATTACAGTGCTCAGAGAAAAATACAACCTTAAAATGAAAGTGGAGCGTTATATTTCTGATGACGGCGGAATTCCGGAAGAAGACAAAAAGTACATAAAAGAATAGAAAAATCCCCTCCTGCTATTAAATACAGGAGGGGATTAAAGTTTAACGGAGAGTGCATTTGTTTTAAATGTATACTGCTTATCATTAGGTTTTCATTGAATTTTTTATGCTCATGTTGTCAAGATAGTAGTATTTGTAATCAAATTTACTGAAGTCCTTATCGAAGCAAATTAGGAGGTTACCCTCTTCGTCAGTGGAAATGTAGTTCAGGTAGTGGTAGTTATCGTCGAATTTTATTTCAGCTTTTGCCGTATTGCCGCTTGCAGTGTCAAAAACATATAATGTTCTGTTATCTTTTTTTGTAAGAGAACTGTAATCAGAATAGTAATAAAAATACGGCACACTTTCGGATGTATAGAAATTTTCCGCTCCCAAGGCAAATTTATAACCTTCGTTGGGATATATCATACAGGTGATTTTATCATCGTCAAGTCTGTAAAGGGAGGCTTTCAATTGATAGTCCGTTACTCCAAAATAATTGCCGCTTACCTGAAGGCGAAGAGGAATAGTATCCTCTAAGGCTTCCGCTAGAGCGGGAGCGTTTATTTTTTTCAGTAGGTTGCCTTCAGTGTCAAAAATATAAAAATAACATTCATATTGGTAATTATGCTTTTCCCTGCCTATGCCGTATATTTTATTATCCATTGCGCAAATAGTTTCTAAAACTATGCCGCTGCTGTCTGGCTGATCCTCAAGATTGGTGTATTTAAGGGTGAACAGGGTTCGCAGTTTCTCTTCCTGAACATTATATGCCTCTATTACAGTCGAATTGCTTTTCTCATCCATTATGCAGTAATTGGTGACAAATTCATTTTCGTTTAATTTATCAAGACGCAAAAGCTGATTGGAATACTTTTTCTCCGCTATGGCTTTCAGAGATCTGTTTTTGCCGTCAGCCATAACCAGTTTATTTACCTCATTTCCAATGTTATCTGTAGCGTTATACCAGAAGTACAAACAATCGTTTACAATTACATTTGCTCCCGAACTTGCTATTTCATTATATGTTTTACCGCTTTCATATAATGAATCGGCTTCAATGTCATAAACAGCATGAGAAACAGCGGGGCTGCGGTTGTATCCCATACCGGAGCTATAAGAGATGAAGAAAGAATCTTTGTTAAAATCTACAACGCCTATATTGTATTCAGTTGTATAGTCAAAAACTTTGTTTAAGATCGGTTTTGCTCGGGTTTGTAAATCGGTTATCTCAAAAGAATACTGTGTATTGTTTTGCTGTGAACCCTTTTGAGAAGATGTATCCAATTCGTTATTTTCATTACCGGAACAGGAGCAAAGGACAAACGAAAGTAAAATTATGCAAAGAATGAAGAGGAAAGTGATTTTAACATAACGCATAATAAAGCCTCCCTGTTTTAAATATACGCTAATGAAATTTACCATCCAATAGTATTATTTCCTACTCCAAACAGCATAGTGTTTGCGCGCCATGCTTTATCACCGGATATCCAATAGCGACCCTCGCTACCTTTACTTGATGGTACATATTTTACAAAGTAAAATGGATCAATTATTAAATAATTTGAATAACTATAACCTGCAATATTTGTAAAATGACCTTGTGTATTATAATACCAAAATGTAGTGTCAGCAGCAAAAGTGAATATTATTGGACACGAGTGATGATAGCTCCAATCAATACATCCCCTTATATCTTCCATGCTATTTACCTTTTTTCTTACAAGTACCGTTTTTTTCTGGTGCTTATTCAAATAATCAAGGACTGCTGACAATCCAGGTGCTTTTCCTATTTTATTTTGTATTGTAGTCTGACTTTCTAAAGGACATCCATAACCGTTATATACTTCAAGAGATTGTTGAATAGTGGCAGGTGCACATTTTGTACTGTCTTCTTGCATTTTTGGGTAATACGTAACTACTCTCTCATATACTGGTGCTCTGCAAGCTTGACTTTTTTCTTTTGCAACAAACGTAATTTTTTCAATAACACTTGCCTTTGCTTCATCTGATATTGTTGGATCATTCAATACTTCTTGAATAATTTCTTCATTGGTTTGTTTTTCTTCTTCAGGAGTCAATCCTCCTATAGGTGCTGTGTTATCTGTGGCAAACGCTGTTAAGCTTAATTGAAAAGATAATAATAGCAATATTGATAAACATAGTGCGCTTTTTTTCATATTTTTTACTCCTTTCGAATATCCTGTACTGTTTTACATCGATTTAAATAAATGAATACTTTCCCATTGGAATCATCTCCAAAATTGATATTTTGTGATTAAATTCAATTGCTAAAAATATTTAATTTCAAATGCATAATAATACACAAAACAGTAAATGTCAAAGTTGAAAAAATGTGAAATATTCCTATAAAATGAATAAAAAGCAAAAAGCAGAGCTTTTTTGCTCTGCTTTTCAGAAATATATATGGTTTTAACTGTTTAAAGAATAATTTTTATATTCTTGCAACGCCTGTTCTTCTTGCAGCTTCTGCAACTGCGGCTGCAACGGTTCTGCCGACTCTTTCATCAAAAGCCTTGGGGATAATATAATCAGCTGAAAGCTCGCTGTCGGAAACAAGGGAAGCAATTGCTTTTGCTGCGGCAATCTTCATTTCCTCGTTGATGTCGCTTGCTCTTACGTCCAGAGCGCCTCTGAAAATGCCGGGGAAAGCAAGCACGTTGTTAATCTGGTTGGGGAAGTCGCTGCGTCCTGTGCAGACAACCTTTGCTCCGGCTTTGCGTGCAAGGTCGGGCATGATTTCCGGTACAGGGTTTGACATTGCCATTACAATTGCGTCGTCGTTCATGGAAGCTACCATTTCCTCAGTGACAATGCCGGGAGCTGAAACGCCGATGAAAAGGTCGGTTCCCTTCATGGCGTCTGCAAGAGAGCCTGTTCTTCTCTCTTTGTTTGTGAAAGCGGCGATTTCCTTTTTTGCAGGGGTAAGGCTTTCATCGTCAGCGCAAATAATGCCCTTTCTGTCACACATGAAAATATCTTTCATGCCCATATTTGTAAGGAGCTTTGCAATGGCAACTCCGGCTGCTCCTGCTCCGCTGAATGCTGCTGTGCAGTCCTCAATCTTTTTACCTGTAAGCTTGAGAGCGTTTATAAGTCCTGCGGCGCATACAACTGCTGTGCCGTGCTGGTCATCGTGGAAAATCGGAATATCAGTCTTTTCCTTGAGTTTTCTCTCGATTTCAAAGCATCTGGGAGCGGAGATGTCCTCAAGATTGATTCCGCCGAAAGAGCCTGAAATAAGGGCGATGGTGTTTACAATTTCGTCGACATCTTTTGACTTTACGCAAAGAGGGAATGCGTCAACTCCGCCGAATTCCTTGAAAAGTACGCATTTGCCTTCCATAACGGGCATACCGGCTTCTGGACCGATATCGCCTAGACCTAAAACTGCTGTACCGTCGGTTACAACTGCAACCATGTTCCAGCGTCTTGTAAGCTCATAGGATTTATTGATATCCTTCTGAATTTCAAGGCAGGGCTGTGCAACACCGGGAGTGTATGCCAGTGAAAGCTCTTCTTTGTTATTTACAGTAGCACGGGCTTTGATCTCAAGCTTTCCTTGCCACTGGTAGTGAAGCTTTAACGATTCTTTTGCGTAATCCATTAAAAACAACCTCCAAAATTATGCTATAAAATTTATCTTTACCTGCAATAACCGCAGTTATCGTCAAAAAGACAACTGCGGTTATGTTTTTGTCGGAAAGAAAACAATTACTATAAATTTTACAGCAAAAGCCGTTAAATTTCAATATGGGAGCTGTTTTATTTTCCTGCGCTATTAACTTTTTATTCCTCAGCCCAGCCCTTTGATCTCTCAACGGCACGAAGCCAGTTGTGGTACAGATGATCTCTGACGGATTTTTCCATATCGGGAGAGAAGATTTTGTCAACTTCACGGATCTTTTCAATTTCCTCTGTGCTCTCCCAGAATCCTACTGCAAGACCTGCAAGATATGCAGCGCCGAGAGCAGTGGTTTCAACGGTCTTGGGTCTGTTTACCTCAGCCTGAATAAAGTTTGCCTGAATCTGCATCATGATGTTGCTGACGCTTGCGCCGCCGTCAACACGAAGGTCGGTAATTGGTATTCCTGAATCCTTCTGCATGGCTTCGAGTAAATCGGTCATCTGGAAAGCTATGCTTTCGAGAACTGCTCTTGCGATATGAGCGTTATTTACTCCTCGTGTAAGACCGACTATTGTACCTCTTGCATACATATCCCAGTAAGGAGCTCCGAGACCTGTGAATGCCGGTACAAAGTATGCGCCGTTAGTATCCGGAACGCTTTCTGCAAGTTCGTCGCAGCGGTGAGCTGTATCGATAAGATGAAGCTCATCACGAAGCCACTTTATAACAGAACCTGCATTGAATGCGCTTCCTTCAAGAGCGTATTCTACTTTATCTCCAATTCCCCATGCAACGCCGGAAAGAAGATTGTTCTTTGAATGAACTCTTGTTTTGCCTGTATTCATAAGCAGGAAGCAGCCTGTGCCGTATGTATTCTTTGCCTGACCTGCTTTAAAGCAGCCCTGACCGAAAAGTGCTGCCGGCTGGTCACCGATTGCACCGCATATCGGCACGCCTTCAATAGCTTCAAGACCTACAACACCTTTTTTGACATATCCGTAAATCTTGCTTGACGGAACAACCTCAGGAAGTATTCCCATGGGAATTGTGAGTTTTTTGCAAAGCTCTTCATCCCAGCAGAGTTTGTCAACATCAAAGAGCATGGTGCGTGATGCATTTGAATAGTCGGTTACATGAACTGTTCCACCCGTAAGGTTCCAGATAAGCCATGTCTCAACTGTTCCGAACATAAGCTGGCCTGCTTCTGCAAGAGCTCTCGCACCGGGTACATTATCGAGAATCCATTTGATTTTTGTTCCGGAGAAATAAGCGTCAATTAAAAGACCGGTCTTTTCTTTAATATAATCTCCGAGACCTTCTTTTTTCAGTTCCTCGCACATCTGAGCTGTACGGCGGCACTGCCATACAATTGCGTTATAAACCGGTTTTCCTGTTGCACGATCCCAGATGATTGTAGTTTCACGCTGATTTGTTATACCGATTGCGGCGATGTCTTTTGCTTCAAATTTGCCTGTGATCATAACTGATGCCACAGCTTGAAGCTGAGTGTAAAGGATCTCCATAGGATCATGTTCAACCCATCCTCTCTGGGGATAGATCTGCTTAAATTCGTTCTGACTTTTTGCAACAATATTGCCCTGTTTGTCAAATACTATTGCACGGGAGCTTGTTGTACCCTGATCAAGGGCGAGAACATACTTTGCCACTTTCACCACTCCATTCCGTTAATTTTAGGTTAAACTTTAAAAATTGAAACCGCCGGTTATAACAAAAAAAGAACAGAATTCACCCCCAGATTTTGAGGGTGCATTTTCTATTCTCTATTCTCACAAAAATACGCACTTTCAAACTATTAAATTTAAACCTTTTCACAACAAATAGTTTAACCGCAATGGCTTAAATTGTCAATATGGTTTAAACGGCAGTACATTAAAAATGTTTATTATGACAAAAAACACATGTATTAAATGTTATTTGTGCCAATTGTTTGATTATTGATTAACAATTTATTGTTTTTTTTGTACTTTCATAGTATAATATTTGACAAATAAGGACAACGCTCGAGTTGTTCGTACAAGAGGATGTTAAGTTTAGGAGGCTTTATTAAATGTCTGAGAGAATTTCAGTTCTTACAGGAGCTACCGGTCATATCGGATATGCTCTTTTGAAAAAACTTGTTGCAGAGAATGAGAAGGTTAGAATACTTATCCGTAAGGATTCTTCGGTGTTTGATGGAATAGACGCTGAGAAATGTTATGGTGACGTAACAGATCCTGAGAGCCTTGAAAAGGCTTTTGAGGGCGCTGATGTGGTTTATCATCTTGCAGGAATGATTGAAATAAATTCCGGTAATGAAGACGCAGTATGGAAAGTCAACGTTGACGGTACAAAGAATGTCGTAAAGGCATGCCGCAAATGTGGAGTAAAGAAGCTTGTTTATGCTTCATCAGTTGATGCTATTCCTCCTCTTCCCGGAAATGAGCTTATGAAAGAAATCGACAGCTTTAATCCCGATATTCTTGAGGGTACATATGCAAAGACAAAGGCTGTTGCTACACAGTATGTTCTTGACAACAACAGCGAGGAGCTCCAGACTGTTGTAACACATCCCGGCGCATGCATCGGACCTTACGATTTCAAGACATCAAATGTCGGTGAAATGGTAAGAATGTACATGGGCGGTAAGTTCCCTGTTTCTCTTAACTTCGGAGCTTATAACTTTGTAGACGTAAGAGATGTTGCAGACGGAATGTATGCTGCTGCTGATAAGGGTAAGGCAGGTTCCTGCTATATTCTTACAGGTGAGGTTGTCACAGTTGACCAGCTTCTTCACATTCTTGGAAAGAAGACAGGTATTCCCACATCTAAGATTAAGCTCAGCTATGGTTTCTCAAAGGCAGTTGCTCCCTTGGCAGAGATGTATTATAACCTCGCTAAGAAGACACCTTTGTTTACACCTTATTCAATCAGAAAGCTTATTTCAAACTGCAATTTTAGCATTGAGAGAGCACGTAATGATCTCGGCTACAATCCCATGAGTGTTGAACAGTCAATCAGCGATATGGTAGATTGGATTATCGAGTTTGATAATGAGCATGCAGGAAAGAAATTCCGCAAAGCTAACGCATAATAATCAATAATCTGCAAATAAAAAAGACCGGTTTTAAACCGGTCTTTTTTATATGTTTTAGGCTTATTTATGATATTTTCCACCGGAGCTTATCTGAAAAGCTCTGTAAATCTGTTCCAGAAGCATCACCCTTGCAAGCTGATGGGGGAAAGTCATAGGTGACATGGAAAGCTTATTGTCAGCAGCTGATTTTACTGTATCAGCGAGCCCGAAAGAACCGCCTATAATAAAGTTAACAGAACTTATGCCTCTAACAGGCAGTGCAGCTATTTCACGGCTCAGTGCTTCAGATGAACGCTCTTTTCCCTCAATGCACATGGCGTAGGTATAAGAAGATGAGGGAATCTTGCTCAAAATCTTTTTGCTTTCCGCTATAAGTGCATTTTCAATCTGGCCCTCGGAAGGCCTGTCCGGCAGGGGGGAGGGATCTATTTCAATTATGTTGATTTTGCAGAAGGCTCCAAGACGTTTTGTATATTCGCCGCAGGCATCACGAAGATATTTTTCTTTAAGTTTTCCGACACATATAATATTTACATTGAGCATAACTTAACCTCTTTAAAATATCATAGCTTTTTCGCAGCATTCAGGAGAAGCTACTTTCAAAATACAGTCTTTACCGATTTGTGCGCCTTTTTCTGCAAGGGCACAGGCTGTGGTCTGAAATGCAAGGTCGGGGAAGTTATTCTCTTTGCTCAGATGTCCGAGGATGAATCTTGTGGTTCCTTTTTCAATAAGCTTAGTAACCGTCTGTGAACACACATCGTTAGAAAGGTGACCTTTATCGGAAAGTATTCTTCTTTTCAGTATGTATGGATAAGGACCGTTTTGAAGCATTGAAACATCGTGATTTGATTCAATAACAACTAAATCACTGCCGGTTATGCTTTTCTCTACTTCGTCAGTCATAACTCCAAGGTCGGTGCATACAGCAGCCTTTCTTCCGTCAGGAAGTTTTATTGTGTATCCGCAGCTTTCTGCACTGTCGTGAGAGGTTCGGAACATATTTACTTCCATTCCTGCTGCAAAAGCTCCCCTTTCATCTATAACATTTACAGGAAATTTGCCGTTTATTACTCCGGCATTTTCAAGGGCTGTGATGGTTCCGTGTGTGCCATAAACCGGGATATTATGTCGTGATGCGAAAACCCTCAGACCTTTAACATGGTCGCTGTGTTCATGGGTGACAAAAATACCTTTTATAAATTCCGGACTTACCTCTATTTTTTCAAGAGCTTCCGTAAGCCTTTTTGCGGTAACTCCGCAATCTATAAGTATTCCTCCCTGTCCGCAGCCGAAAAATATTGAGTTTCCGCTGCTGGAAGAGAAAAGGGGTGAAAACCTTGACAAATAAATGACCTCCCAATTGACAAAAAAGAAAAGGGTACGTGAGCACCCTTTTATATGTGATATAGAACAGATACATTAGTTTTAAACTGTATCATTTATTATACTGCATTTGAAGCGCTGAACTGGTCGGGGATACGAACCTTTTTGATGTCTGCGCCAAGAGCTGTGAGCTTTTCAACGTAGTTTTCATATCCACGCTCAATGTGCTCAATATCCTCTATTTCAGTTGTGCCTTCAGCCACAAGTCCGGCAATAAGCATAGCGGCACCGGCACGAAGGTCAGTAGCTTTTATAGGTGCTCCCTTTAATTTTTCTACACCTTCTATAACAGCCATTTTACCGTCTACCTGAATCTGAGCGCCCATTCTTACAAGCTGCTCAGCGTAGCGGAAACGGTTATCCCAAACGCTTTCGGAAATAATACTTGTACCCTCAGCCAAAGCA
>UQGM01000030.1 GCA_900540535.1 uncultured Oscillospiraceae bacterium
TGTGCTGACTCAGCCCGATCTGTACGAAAAGACAGTTTCAAATTTGGTTGAAGCTAAGAGCAGGGGAGCATTTCTTATGGGCATGACTGTATACGGGAATTACAGTGTTGAAGATACTGCCGGATTTACCGTTTATGTACCTAAAACAGATCCTAATTTTGCTGTAAGTCTTTCCGTTATACCTCTTCAGCTTTTGGCATATTATGTAAGCTGTGCCAAAGGACTCGATGTAGATAAGCCCCGTAATCTTGCAAAGAGTGTTACGGTTGAATAATTGGGCTTGGTTAGTAACGGTAAAAATAAAACTTAATAAATGATATAAGGTGTTACGCTAATTGGCATAGGTCAAAAAAAGCGTAACGCCTTTTTCTTTTGCAGTAAAACATTATTTGTGTCCTCTGATTTTACCGTGGCAGATCATCAATTTTATTAAATTTTGACGTATATTTTTCTGTTATTTTTACGCAAAATATGGTATACTCTAATAAATATAGCAATATCTGTACGATTTTAAGGTTATTTTGGCAAAGGACTCCGGAGGATATATAAATGGATAATTTCAATGAAAAAGAGAAGTCAAATCTTGTTATAGGCCGCAATGCGGTTGCAGAGGCAATCCGTGCAGGCAGAGAGATAGATACACTTATGGTAGCCGTGGGTGAACGAGGCGGATCAGTTGGAAAAATGATAGCTCAGTGCCGTGAAAAAGGCGTTGTTATAAAAGAGGTTGACCGCAGAAAGCTTGATAAAATCTGCTGCGGTGAAAATCATCAGGGTGTGGCAGCTTTCATAGCAGCCTATGAATACTCTACAATAGAGGATATATTCAATCTTGCAAAGTCAAAGGACGAAGAGCCTTTTATAATAGTGTGCGATGAAATAGAAGATCCGCACAATTTAGGCGCAATAATAAGAACTGCCGAAGCGGCGGGAGCTCATGGGGTTATTATTCCCAAAAGGAGAAGCGCATCCCTTAGCTTTGCCGTTTCAAAAACTTCCGCAGGAGCTTTGGAGTATGTACCCGTTGCGAGAGTGAGCAATCTGCCCTCTGCAATAGACGAGCTCAAAAAGAGGGGTGTATGGTTCTACGGAGCCGATATGGACGGAGAACCTTGGAATAAGGTATCCTTCGGAAAAAGTGCAACCGCTCTTGTAATCGGCTCTGAAGGAGCGGGAATAGGCAGACTTGTAAAATCAAAGTGTGACGTCATAGTTTCCCTGCCCATGAGGGGAAAAATAAATTCTCTCAACGCTTCCGTAGCGGCGGGAATTTTAATGTACGAGGTGGCAAGACAGCGGCTGTAAGGAGGGGAATGAATTGAGCGAAGATAAAAAAGGCGGAAATAACAGAAATAATAATGGGAACAACAGCGGAAACGGTTCCGATTTTTCAATAGATAAAATACTTGCGGAGGTTCGTGCCGCAAGGGACGGAAGAATAGATGACGAAGATTTCGGTGAAGAAGCGGTTTTGTCAAGATCTATGGAGGATATTGATAAACTTTTGGAGCCGAGAAAGCGCATAGAAGTAAGTGATATAATAACCGATGAGCTTCTTGAGGCAGCCGGTGAAAAACCTGTGAAAGATGAAGTTAATAAAAATCAGGAATCTCCTAAGCCGCCAGTAAAAGAGGAAAAGACAAGAATTGTAGGCGGACTTAAGGAAAGCGATTACAGCGGCAATTCATTCAGAAATTCCAAAACCATAGTAGGTGCCGGCGGTAAAATAGAAACCGATGAATACAGAAGAAGGTTTATAAACCGACCTGTTCAGAAGATAGAGCGCACTGCTGATTTTCAGCGTAAGTTTGACAGCAGAAAGCCGGAAATGATTGAGCGTCCCGGTATTGTAACAAGGCGAAGCTCAATGTCGGCTACAGCAGACCTGGCGCCATTGCCAACCCTTGTAACTGCCGAGGATGCAGATAACAACGAAAAGACGAGAAAAAGCGGATTTATCCGTCCGAGAGTTGAGGAAAAAGCTCCCGAGCACAGAGAAATTGAGGGACAGATACGCTTTGATGCCTTTGAAAATGCCAGTGATGACTGGGTTGAAAAAATAGATGAGGAAGAAGCGGAAGAAGCTCTTAAGAAGAAGAGAAAGGAAAAAATCAAAGGCTTTAAAATTTTCGGAATAGAAGATCTTGCGGATATTGAGGATGACGAAGATATCGAAGAGATAGAAGAGTCTGAAGATGACCGTGAAGAATCCTCCGGCGGAAAAAAGAAAAATACCAAAAAGTCTGAAAAACAGGAAAAAGTACAAAAAACTATAAAACGTGATGCTGAGGAAGAAAAAGATACTCAGGATGAGATAGAGCTTTATAAGGCTTCAGACACCCCCAAGGTAGCAGCCATTTTGCGTAAAGAAATGCTTCACAGTCTTGGCGGAATAGCTGTTTGTGTCTTTTTTACGGTTATGTACCTTATCTTTACTTTAACCGGTTATTCAAGCGGCTCTGCCGGTGCGCAGATGCTTACAACATTTAATCTGGTTGTAGTTTGTGCAGCTGTAATAGGCGGCGGAGTATCTGCAGTAAGAGGAGCAGAGAATCTCATAAAAGGCAAACCCAATGCCGATACTGCTGTTACAGCGGCTCTTCTGGCGGCTGCAATTCAGGGCGTGTGGGCTTTCGGAGTATCACCGCAGAAATTGGTGCCGTTATACGGCTGCGCTGCTGCACTTTGTACTGTATTTAATCTTGCGGGACATTATCTTGTAGCTTCAAGAGCTTATAAAAATCTCCGTTTCCTTGCACCGCTGAGAAAAAAATACAGCATACAGGAAATAGAGAATAAGGAAACCGCCTTTGAAATCGGCAGAGGACTTTTAATGGGCGATCCAGATATACGCTGTTCAGTGCCAATTAAGTTTCCCTCGAAGTTTATCGAAAATACATATGCAGCTGATCCGGCAAATAAATATTCAAAAGTGATGATGCCTGTATTTTTCCTTTTAAGCCTTGCAGCGGGAATTATATACGCAGTTATTAAATCCGACTATTTTGCAGGAGATTCGCTGTTTGCAGCGGCTGCCTGTGTAAGTATGCCGTCCTGTGCTCTTATAGCCTCAAATCTTCCTTTGGGAAAAGCAGATACAAAGCTTACCCATATGGGTGCCATGATTTCGGGACATAAGGCTGTTGGCGAATGCGGTGATGTAAATGCCGTAGTGCTCGATTCTTCCGATATATTCAGTGAGGGCGGATGTACCATTTACGGTATTAAAACCTATCACGGTATGCGTGTGGACGATGCCATTCTTGATACAGCGGCAATAGTTATAAAAGCAGGAGGACCCAGCGGAGAGGTATTTGACCGTGTTATTTTAGGTAAGCGTGATATTTTGCCTCCCGTTGAAAATCTTGTCTATGAGGATAAATTGGGACTTTCCGCATGGATACACGGCAGACGTGTACTTGTAGGAAACAGAGATTTGCTTATTAATCACAATGTTGAAGCACCGAACAGAGAGAGCGAGCTTAAATACAGGCACGATAACCGTCAGATTATGTATCTTGCGGTTTCTGGAAAAATAGCCGCCATGTTTGTTGTGGGCTATAAAGCAAATCCGGGAATCAAGGCGTCTCTTAAAATGATGGAAAACAAGGGCATAAGCGTACTTGTAAGAACATCCGACGCCAATATCACCGAAGAGCTTATTTCAAACTTCTTCGGAGTTCACAAAAACGCTGTAAAGGTGATAAGTGCCGTTGCAGGAGAAATGTACCGAAAAGAGCGACTTAAAAAGAGAAACGCCGAAGCAAAAATTATACATAACGGAAGCGTAAAATCAATGCTTGGTGCTGTAAACGCTGCGGCAGGACTTTATTACAGCCGAGGTTTAATAACTTCAGTTCAGTCCATACTTTCAGCTTTCGGTTTTGGAATTGCCGTTCTTTTGGTTTTCCTTTCAGGATTCAGACAGCTTCCCGCTTATTCGCTGGTTATCTACCAGCTTATATGCGCCGGTATAATATACTGCTTTACCGCTCTTAAAAAGAAACTGTAATTTTACTGATTTTTAAAATGCCCGCCGGACAAAACCTTCGGCGGGATTTTTAAAGATATATCCGAGAAAGCGTTTATGCCAATGAAGCGTTTTTTCATCAATTGAAATTTATACGGAGGCGAAATCAATGGTTTTTGCGGCTGTTTTATCAGCAGTTTTTTATCTGCTTTTTACCGCAGGTCTTATTTTGTTTATAAAAGTTAATAACGGCATGTTTTTCAGTACAGCTAAGTTTGCCGTTATTTCTGCACTGACTCTGCTGGTTTTCCCGGCAGTATATTTCGGAACATTCTGGATAGGAAATGATTTCAGAATTTTTTCCGCAGTTTTAACTGCTTTAAGTGTTCTCTTACTCATATTTATAATCTATAAGGGACTTATAAAGGATATCTTTCAGCCCCTTGCTCTTACAACAGAGGGAACAATAGTAATGATTGCCGGAGCAGTTCTCACTCTTGTTGCAAATATTATCTGCTCTTTTTCCTCTTCATTTGCTGTGGTTTCCTTTGCTTCTTCTGCCGGACTGTTCTGCGTGATGCTGTGGGGACTTATCTGGGCAAAAGCGCAGGGATGGCAGAAATTTGAAAATCTTGAGGCAGAGCCCATGTTTATTTTTGAAAATACAGAGGGCGGCTACTCTACTTTCAGACTTCCTTCACTTGTGAGACTTAAAAAGGATTTTCTCAATATCAGGGATAAAAGCTTTACTTCCGATGTACTTATGGCATGTGCCGAGGGAAGAAAGAACTCAGCCCGTGATACGGGAAGAGTTGATATAGTATGTAAATTCTCTTCGGATAACGGTAAGACATGGACTCCACTTAAAGTGCTTTTTACCTATGGAGAAAAAGTCGGAAAATACGGAAATCCCACTCCTGTTGCCGATGAAAAAACAGGACTTATCAACTTTGTACTTATGACCGCCACAAAAGAAAGCGGATTTAACTATGATACCTACTGTTACAGAGGAACTCTTACCTCAGATTATGAATTCCACTGGGAGGATAAGAATAATATCTCTCTTCCAAAGCTTCAGGGCAAAGTAAAGTCAGGTTCTGACGGAGTGCGTAAGGACACTTTAATGGTAGGCCCCAGTAAAGGAGTTCAGATTAAAAACGGCGAAAAGGCAGGACGCCTTATTATTCCCGCAAGCAATGATGGAGATTCCTTTGTTCTTTACAGTGACGATAACGGAAAGCACTGGCAGCGTGGAGAGAAAGCTGGTTCAGGCAACGAGTGTGAAGCGGCAGAGCTTCCAAACGGCGATATCATAATGGTAATACGTGAAAACACTATGTGCACAATGTATCATCCAAAGCAGTTCCAGTGCCTTTCCTATTCCTCTGACGGTGGCGAGAGCTGGTATGAGAGTATGTTTAAAACAGAACTTCGCTCTCCCATATGCATGACATCTCTTGACAGAGCAGGTGATATGCTCTGTATCTCTTATCCTGATTCCTTTACAACAAGACGTGGACTTACCGCTGCGGTAAGCTTTGATAGCGGTAAAAGCTGGAATAAAAAGCTTTTATATTCGGGAGCGGCAGGATATTCAAGTGTTGCAGCCAATGAAAACGGCGATTTGTTTGTCCTTGCAGAAATAGGAAAAGTAAATTATAACGAAGCTCTTGTATTTTTACATACAAAGTTTTAATGATAAAAACAGCGTCCTGCTAAAAATAACGCAGGACGCTGTCTTTATTTGTCTTTTGGTTTTGTAATAAGTGATACTGCAAGACCGCCAAGCATTGCGGCGGTTATTCCGGCAGCTCCCGAGGAGAGAGGTCCGGTCAGTACCCCGGAAAGTCCGTTTTCAGAAACAGCCTCTTTTGTACCCTGAGCAAGAAGATTTCCGAAACCGGTAAGAGGGGTGAGGGCGCCAGCTCCTGCCCATTCAACTATGGGCTCATAAAGTCCCGCACCTCCAAGAATAACACCTGCAACTACAAATGATACAAGTATTTTTGCCGGAGTTAGATTTGTTCTGTCAATTAAAATCTGTCCTATGGCGCAGATTAAGCCGCCCACAAGAAAAGCCTTAAAAAAAATCATATATTAACGCACGTGCCTTTCTGAAACTGCCTCAAAACAGGCAGTTTTTCAAGTTCAGATGTTCAAAATTTATAATTATTCTTTCCTTTAAAAAAGAAAATATTCCCGAAAAACAGCAAATATATTGTTGCAAAAAAGAAAAGCAGTGTAAAATCAAAACGAAAAACAGGCAGCTGTTTTAAGCTGCCTGTTTTTAATCAGTAACAAACTATTTTAATAATATGAAACGTTTGTGTTTTCAAATACGCTTTCTTTTCTCTCAGAAATGAATTCATCATTATAGAAGTTGCTTCTTTCATTAAGCTGTTTGTTTACTTCTTCAAGAGTATTGCGCTCAATAAGAGTTTTTTCCGATGAGAAAAGGTTTGTTCCCAATCCTAAACGTTCTCCCTCAATTTTTACTCCCATTGATGCAAGTATAGTTGGGAAGAAATCAAATGGTGCGTACTGACGGCCTGTTGTCTGTACTGGTTCAGCTCCGGCGTTTAAGAAGATATTAACTACGCTTCTTCTGAATTTAGGATCATAGCTTTTAAAGAAGTTTTGGTCCATGCTCAGATGATCTCCCGTTATAACGATGGTTGTGTTTTCATAGAAATCCTGCTGCTGAATCCAGCGAATAAATTTAGTTGCTTCTTTCTGTGAATAGAAAATAGCATTAGCGTACGGCTTATCAAATTTCTTTTCAGCTTTGGGGCTGAGATACCCGTCGGGGAAGTGAGTATCGGCAGTTTCCATTTCGAAGTGGAACGGTTTTCCAGTAGCGGCAAGTCTGAGAATTTCATCCTTTGCAAATTCATAGAGCTTATCGTCTTCGTAACCCCACCAAACGTAATAATCTTTTGGTATAAGGCCTTTTTCTTTTATTGCCTTATAGTCCATTATGTTAAAGTCACCGTGCGAAGTGAAATAAGTTGTCAAGCCGCCAAAATCAGAATCAGCACCGAACATTATTGTTTGTTCATAGCCCTGCGCTTCGAGAATGTCACCTAAGCCTATTACACCGGGAAGGAAATATCCTGAACGTCCATAGGAATTTCCGTCCATAGGTATTTTAAGCGGAATGCCGTTTTCCATATTTACCATTGCTGCAACAGACCAACTGGATCCTACTGTTACAGTTGGGCCACCAAATTTTTCCTTGGTGTCGTGATGAGTAAAGTTAATACCTTCTTTTGCAACTTTGAGTAAATCGGGCATTAATTCTTTATCGTGTCCGCCGTGCTCCTTTGAAAAATATGAATTTTCCATTGACTCAAGGTATATATGTATAAGATTGCGTTTCTTTTCGGGAAACTGTAATTTTACATCTCTTGGATCAACATAATTATCTTGAATATATGAAGAGTCAGAGACATATGCATGATACACCTGTACTAAATCAAATTTGATTATTCCAAAAGAAAGGCCGCCTATGAATATCAGTACAGACAGAATAAAACACATAACAGAGCGGATAAATTTATTAAGTAAAAGAATTTTACTGCCATTGAGTCTGTTAAAGAAGAGTTTATAGGGTGAAAAAACAAACATTGAAAACACCGTTGTAAGGAGAGCGGTTTGAAAAACAGGTCTCTCAAAAATTGTAACGGCAATATCACTGCTCGTTCCCACTACCGGAGATTTAAGGTTAACAAGGAACTGATCGGGAGTAATATCTCCGAATGTAGCTTTTCCCCAAATGGTAGCAGTAAATAAAGCAGCTCCAAGAGCGAAAAATACAATGGATAAAATGCTGAGCACCTTTGTTCTTGTGCTGCGTTTATCCTCAGTGCGTATGTATTCGAGTCTCTTTTCGAGCAGTAATTTTACGAAAAGAGTTGCAAGTCCGACTAAAGCAGCGAATGCGATATATTTAATCGGATAAAAAGGACCGTGGAGTTCAGTGTAAAATACGTTCTGAATTTTCAGTACGTATTTCATCAGTGCAAGTGATAAAAGGTTAATAAGTAATGAGTTTTCAGCAAATGTTCTTATCATAGATAAAATTTGCTGTTTTTTGGAATCGTGTTCTTTTTTAATAAGTAACACTTCAGCAGCTGTAAAAACGATGCCGATAAGAATGCAGTAAAGTAAAAGCATTTCTTCCTCCTTGAATTTGTATTTGTGTTCCGTAATGATACCATGAATATTGTAGAAATACAACTGCATATCTCTTTATTTTTGTACTATTTTGTGTAGATTTGTCGAAAGATTTATTTAATAAGTACAAGTTAAACGCAATTTATGTGTGACTTATTAAATTATAGAGAAAAGCGTTGCTTTTATTAAGATTATGTAGTAAACTTTAGTGGTTAACTGCCACCGGGTAGTAGATGCAATAGCATCCGTTTACACATCGTTAGGTCTTTGAAGATGTGTGCGGGTGTTTATTTTTTTGGAGGTTTTGCATTTATGTTCAGAATAAAGGATGCAATAAATTATTTTTCGAAGGCTGAAATAATTCTGTGGCTTTCTTCAGTTACGTTTATTCTCTTTTCCTTTTTGATTTTTGACAGAGGTAATTATATAACTCTCGCAGCCTCTTTGATTGGAGCAACTTCTCTTATTTTCTGTGCAAAGGGAAATCCCATAGGTCAGCTTCTGATGATAGTTTTCAGTGTCCTTTACGGAATTATCTCATTTACCTTTGCTTATTACGGCGAAATGATAACCTATCTCGGAATGACTGCTCCCATGGCGGTATTTGCGCTTATTTCTTGGCTTAAAAATCCTTATAACGGTAATAAGTCTGAAGTCAAAGTGAATACGATCAGCCGCTTGGAAATAATATTTATGCTCGTTTTAGCAGCTGTCGTAACAGGTGTTTTCTACTTCATTTTAAAATTTTTCAATACCGCAAATCTGCTTCCCAGTACTCTTTCGGTAACTACAAGTTTTATCGCAGTTTATCTTACTTTCAGACGAAGCCCCTATTTTCCTCTTGCCTATGCTGCAAATGATCTTGTGCTGATTGTTTTATGGATACTCGCTTCCTTGTCCGACAGCTCATATATATCCGTTGTCATATGTTTTGTGATGTTTCTTGCAAATGATATTTACGGATTTATAAGCTGGATAAAAATGAGCAAACGTCAAGCCCAAGAGATGGCAGCTTGAAAATGCAAAAAAGCGGCGTGTTATACGCCGCTTTTAATCGTTAGCTAAATGATCTGTTTTCTGTCAGTTTATGATTCTGAATTTGCCTATAAGAGGAAGCTCTTTGAATTGTCCGTTCAAAGCATTGACAATGCCCATTACAAAGCAAACTGCACAGAAAAGTCCCCAAATCCATCCGATAACAGGGATTACCGAAAAGAAGGCAAACAGGGTTAAAAGAAGAGACTGATTTGCATGGAAACGGATAAATCTTGAATTTGGAGCTGCAACAAGTGCGAGTATGATCATGCCGCTTATGTATCCCAGTGCTGCCAGATTTTTATTGGCGGCTACATCAGCCTGCATATTGTAATCATCAAAGGGCTGCTGAAACTGCTGTGCCTGTGGCTGCGGCTGTGATTGCTGATACTGTGGCTGGGGTTCGGGAGATGAAAATTTCGCTCCGCAGACCGTGCAGAAAAGGGCATTGTCGTCTAACTGACTGCCGCATACGTTACAGATTTTGCTCATAGGAAAACCTCCTTTAATATGAAAAGACATAGTCTTTTTTTAATTATACATATTTTTTCAACACTTTACCATACTTTTTTAGAATTAATGCGAGATTTCTTATACAAATCATGTAAAAAATTAATTTAAGGCTGTTTGATTGCCTTATTTTTTCAGCATAGAATAACCCTTTTACTTTCTCTTGCACATATTGATCTGTTTATGATAAAATAACTATATTATGTAATTTTTTGAAATGGCGTACTTTTAGGTGTGCCGTAGGTATAATTGACAATCAGAGGTGAACGGTTTTGGCAATACCCAAAAGCAATATCAGAAACTTTTCAATAATTGCCCATATAGACCACGGAAAATCCACGTTGGCGGACAGGCTTCTTGAAGTTACAAATTCCGTAGCTTTAAGGGATATGACAGCCCAGCTTCTTGACAATATGGATCTTGAGCGTGAGCGTGGAATTACAATCAAAGCCCATGCCGTAAAGCTTAACTATAAGGCAAAGGACGGTGAGGAGTATGAGCTTAATCTTATTGACACTCCCGGACACGTTGACTTTAACTATGAGGTTTCAAGATCCCTTGCCGCCTGTGAGGGAGCAGTGCTTATTGTTGACGCTTCACAGGGCATTGAGGCGCAGACTTTGGCAAACACATATCTTGCCCTTGACCACGATCTTGAAATAGTTCCCGTAATAAATAAAATTGACCTTCCGGCAGCCGATCCCGAAAGAGTTGCCCATGAGGTTGAGGATATTATCGGAATACCCTGTCTGGATGCTCCGAGGGTTTCGGCTAAAACAGGAGAAAATGTAGAGCAGGTTCTCGAAAGAATAGTTTCCGATATACCGGCTCCTGAGGGAGATGAAACAAAACCCCTTAAGGCTCTTGTATTTGATTCTGTTTATGACAGCTACCGTGGAGTTATAGTATATGTGCGTATTAAGGACGGAAAGATAAAAGCCGGAGATACAATGCGCATGATGGCCACGGGAGCACAGTTTACTGTTGTAGAGGTAGGCTGTATGAGAGCTACCAGCATGGAGCCTATGGACGAACTCAGAGCCGGCGACGTTGGATATATCACAGCTTCAATTAAGACAGTAAGCGATGCAAGAGTCGGTGATACCGTAACCCTTGCCACTAATCCCGCTGCTGAACCTCTTCCCGGATACCGTCAGGTAAACCCCATGGTTTTCTGCGGAGTTTATCCTGCTGACGGAGCCGATTACGAAAATCTTCGTGATGCTCTCGAAAAGCTTCAGCTTAATGATGCATCCCTTTCCTATGAGCCTGAAACTTCCGGCGCATTGGGATTTGGTTTCAGATGCGGATTTTTGGGACTTCTCCACCTTGAGATAATTCAGGAACGTCTTGAAAGAGAATATAACCTTGACCTTGTAACTACAATTCCCAGCGTTGTCTACCGAGTTCATCTCACTGACGGCAGTGTAATAAATGTTGATAACCCAACCCATTATCCGGATCCGGCAGTTATCGACTACTGCGAGGAGCCTATGACCAATGCTCATATTTACGCTCCGCCGGATTATGTAGGCGCAATCATGGATCTTTGTCAGGACAGACGAGGAGTATTTAAGGATATGACCTATCTTGCTCCCGACAGAGTTGATATACACTATGAGCTTCCCCTTAACGAAATCATCTACGATTTCTTTGATGTGCTCAAATCACGCACAAGGGGCTACGCTTCCTTTGACTATGAAATCGACAAATATAACCGTTCACAGCTTGTAAAGCTCGATGTACTTCTTAACGGCGATATTGTGGATGCCCTTTCCTTTATTATCCATTCCGATAAAGCTTATTCGAGAGCGAGAAAAATCGCTGAAAAGCTTAAGGAAAATATTCCACGTCAGATGTTTGAAATTCCCATACAGCTTGCAGTTGGCGGAAAGGTTATAGCAAGAGAAACAGTAAAGGCAATGCGTAAGGACGTTCTTGCAAAATGCTACGGCGGCGATATTACCAGAAAGAAAAAGCTTCTTGAAAAACAGAAGGAAGGTAAAAAGCGTATGCGTCACTTCGGTACCGTTGAGGTTCCCCAGGAGGCATTTATGGCTGTTCTCAAGCTTGACGACGAATAATATTAATTCACGGTGTTTTCTTTTGAAGGCACCGTGTTTTAATGCCGTAAAATTATTTTATTATAAAATCACTTCCAATATTTACAATTTGTTAATTGAAATAGGATGAAAATAGTTGTATGATAAATTAGCACTCAAAGATAGAGAGTGCTAATTTTACATTATAAAGGGGATATCACAATGGAAAAACAACAGTTTAAGGCGGAGTCAAAGCGTCTGTTGGATTTGATGATTCACTCCATATATACAAACAGAGAAATCTTTCTCAGAGAGCTTATTTCAAACGCCAGCGATGCAGAGGACAAGCTCTGCTATCTTGCATTGACCGATGAAAATGTAGGCATGACAAGGGATGATTTTGAAATAAGAATCACAGCCGATAAGGATAACCGCACCCTTACTGTTTCCGATAACGGTATCGGTATGGATAAAAAAGCCCTTGAAGATAACCTTGGCGTAATTGCAAAGAGCGGTTCTCTTCAGTTTAAGCAGGAACATGCTGGCGAAGAGGGCAATGCCAATGATGTTGATATTATCGGTCAGTTCGGCGTAGGCTTCTATTCAGCATTTATGGTAAGTGATAAGGTAACCGTTGTAAGCCGTGCCTATGGCAGCGATACAGCATACTGCTGGGAGTCCGAGGGCGAGGACGGATACACAATCACTGAATGTGAAAAGGATACTGTAGGTACAGACGTTATAATGCATATTAAAGCAGACGGAGAAGAGGATAAATATTCCGAATTCCTTGAAGAATACACTCTCCGTTCACTTGTAAAGAAATATTCTGACTACATTCATTTCCCCATTAAAATGGATGTAACAAAGAGCCGTCCCGTTCAGAAGGCTGAGGGTGAAGAGGATAAAGACGAAGCGCCCAAGTACGAAACATATACGGAAACAGAAACCCTCAACAGCATGGTTCCCCTCTGGCATAAGAATAAGAGCGAGGTAACCCAGGAGGAGTATAACAGCTTCTATAAGGATATGTTTATGGATTACGAAGATCCTATCCTTACAATAAGTGTAAAGACTGACGGTATTGTTTCCTATGAAGCGTTGCTCTTTGTTCCCTCAAGAACCCCTTATGATTATTATACAAAGGACTATGAAAAGGGACTGAGACTTTATTCAAGCGGCGTTATGATTATGGAAAAATGCGCCGATCTGCTTCCCGAGCATTTCCGCTTTGTAAAGGGTGTTGTGGATTCACAGGATCTCTCCCTTAATATTTCAAGAGAAATGCTCCAGCAGGACAGACAGCTTAAATCCATTGCTTCAAGCATTGAGAAGAAGATAAAGAGAGAGCTTTTAAAGCTCATGAAGGACGACAGAGAGAAGTACGAAAAGTTCTTCGAGAGCTTTGGCTTACAGCTTAAATACGGCGTTGTAAATGAGTTTGGAGCCAATAAGGAAATGCTCCGTGATCTGCTTATTTTCAGAACTTCCGAGAGCGCCAAGCCCATTACTCTTTCAGAGTATGAAGAGCGCATGAAGAGTGAGCAGAAGTATGTTTACTATGCCTGCGGTGAGACAGCTGCAAAAATTGCCGCACTTCCCCAGACAGAGTATGTACGTGAAAAGGGATATGAAATTCTTTATCTCACCGATGAAGTTGATGAGTTCGTCATGCAGATGCTCCACGATGTAAACGGCAAGGAGATTAAGTCGGTAAACGATGACGATATTGCCGATGATGGCGATAAAGAGAAGTCAGAAAAGGCTGACGAGGCAAATAAGGAACTTCTTGATTTCATGAAAGAAACTCTCGGCAGTGAGGTTGTAAAGGTAAAGATTTCAAATAAACTTAAAAATCATCCTGTATTTCTCACCAGTGAAGGCGGAATAACTCTTGAAATGGAGAAATATTTTGCTAAAATGAAGACAGAGGGACCCATGAAAGCTCAGAAGGTGCTGGAGCTTAACGGCGAGCACAAGATGTTTGAGGCTCTTAAAGATGCCTTTGCAAATGATAAAGAAAAGGCGGCAAAGCTTACAAAACTGCTTTATTCTCAGGCGCTGCTTATTGCGGGCTTCTCCCTTGAAAATCCCACCGAGTATGCAGATCTTGTATGCTCACTTGTTACGGAGTAAGGAGGAACTTTCTTGAACGAAAACGACGGAATAATAACCCTCACCGATGAAGAGGGGAACGACATTGATTTTCAGCTTCTTGATATAATCGAATACGAGGGCAGCGAATATGCAGCGCTGCTTCCCGTATCCGAAGGAGTTGAAAACGGCGAAAAGCAGGAAGTGCTGATTCTTCTTATCTGCGGAGAGGGCGACGAAGATGTTTCCTTTGAAGTTGTGGAAGATTTCGGAACCGTAGAGAAAATTTTCGCCGTGTTTCGTGAAAGAAACTCAGATTTATTTAATTTTGAATAAGCAAAAGAAAAGCGAAAAATCCCGCATCTCCAGTATTTCGGAGAGCGGGATTTTTCGTGTGTTTAATTTATGGAGGGATAGATATAATCATTTTTTGTACTTAGCAAGCACAGCACTGTTATCTTTTAAGCTTCCTGAATTATCAAATGCGCTCTGCATGCTGAGTGTAACTTTATCTTTCAAATTCCTGATAGCCTCTCTTTCCGGAAGAGAAGTGTCGGGATAAACGGGAGTAAGCACATGTATTTTTGCAACAGGTTTTTTCCTGAGCTTTGATTTAGGTTCATGGTATGTTATTATCATGGGCGCAATTGGTACGTTGTTTTTAACAGCGTAGCTGAAAGCGCCTCTTCTAAAGCCCCTTATGCCGTTATAGTAGGGGAATAATACTCCTTCAGGGTAAAAGTGTATTACATGACCTTCTTTGAGAAGCTGTGAAACAGCTTCAGAAAATTTTGCCATAGCTTTTGCTGAACGGGGAATGGGAATTCCGCCTAAAAGTTTTACCAGTATTCTTACAACAGGGATTTCAAAATTTTCCTTAATTGTGGTAAAGGTGATGTCACGTCTTCCCACAGCGTTTGCAATCATACCGCAGTCGAGGAGGTTTACATGGTTGCAGACTGTTATAAAGCCCTGATCTTTAAGGGGGTCGAGATTTTCTCTGCCTATTATTTCCAGATTAAACGCAAGTTTATTGAGTCCGGCTAAAGCAGGTAAAGCGAAAGCTTTAAGTCCGCCGGAGACAGCGTTGAAAACCGGATTGTCGGATATGAATTTGTAATTTTCATCTACCTTGATGTTATAGGGAGTCCACATTTTGACGACGTGTTCTTCGTCAGGCTTTACTTCCTCTGGTGCTTTTACTGTGTTAATGTTTTCCATTTTTGTTCTCCTCTATGGCTTCGTTAAACATTTTTTCCATCATGGCGGCGCAGTGAGCGAGGCAATACTGTTTTCCGTGTTCGCTGTATTTTACCTCCATTTTTTTGCGCTCTTCCGGATGCTCTATCCAGTAATCTATTTTCTCAGCAAGATTTTTTGCGCTTCCTGCTGTGAAAAGGCTGCGTCTGTCAAGGGCAAAACCGCCGGTTGCAGATTTTTCACTGTTTGATATAATCGGTACAAGACCGCTTGAAAAAGCCTCTATGCAGGAAATTGCTTCTATTTCCGCATCGGCGGGATGAACGTACAGGTCACATACTGACATAAGCTGTTTAAGTTCATCTTTGCTGTAAAATCCGAATGACGGCGGATTTTTAAGCTTTTTACCCATTTTTACATATTTGTTTTTCTTGGGGCCGTTGCCTGCAAAGAAAAGCTGTATTTTATCGCTGTGCTTTGACATTAGAGCAGCTTTAATAAGAAGATCCTGTCTTTTTTCGTTTGAAAGTCTACCAACCATGAGAATGGAAAATTTATCCTTGATTTCAGCAGGCTTTTCGTTTTTGCAGTAGGTAAAGCAGTTGTCAACGCCGTTTGATATAATGTGCAGCTTTGATTTGTAATTGTGTCTTTGAAGCTCTCCGGCGATGAACGGACTGGGACAGTGTAAATGTCCGTAACTGTCATAAAAGTGCTTTTTAAAGAATTTATATACTATTTCGGGAGCCACTTTTGAATGAGCCAGTCCGCAGTTATATGTGATGTTTTCCGGCTGTACGTGGAAAGCTCCCGTTGAAGGTATTCCCATTTCGTCGGCAATTTTTTTGCCTTTTACTGCAAGGGGAAGAAAAGGCATATAGAAGTGAACTATGTCGGCGCCGTCAAAAGCCTCTCTGAGAGTTGATTCAACAGGTTTGGCAAATGACATTCCCTGTTTGTGAGCTACAGGAGTAGCTACTGGAACTTTAAGTTCTGGGAGTACATATTTATCTTTTCCCTCAGTTCCCATACCTGCAATTTTCACTTCATGTCCTCTTTCACGCAGAGCGTTTACAAGGTTTCTTGCAGACATTGTTGTTCCGTTGTTGCCGATGTCATACTGATCGATTACTAAAACAATTTTCATTTAGCGCCTCTCCCTAACGGGTTTTTTACTATATCTACATTTTACCGACATAAATCTGTCAATTCAAAGGTCATACTGTGGCAAAATTGTGGCAAAAAGCTTTCTTTACAACCAAATTACTATAATTTATAATTAGATTATAAAAAACAATTATTCAGGAGGAAAAATGGAAAAGATTATTTATATAGCCGAAGATGATCCCAATATAAGAAATCTCGAAGAAGCATTTCTTGAAAAAAGCGGATATAAGGTTGTATCCTTTGAAAACGGCGATTTGCTTTATGATAAATTTAAAAAAGATCCTGCTGATTTAGTAATTCTTGATATTATGATGCCGGGAACGGACGGCTTGTCACTGTGTGCAACCCTAAGAAAAGAAAGCAGTGTGCCTATAATAATAGTGTCTGCAAAGGGTTCGGATATGGAGCGTGTAGCAGGTATAACCATGGGCTGCGACGACTATATGGCAAAACCTTTTTCACCCATCGAGCTTGTAGCGAGAGTACAGGCTATTTTCCGCCGTATGGCCATGATGACTCCCGATAAAAGCAGCGATGATATTTTAATCTGCGGTGACCTTAAAATAGATAAAGCAAGACGAGAGGTAACTAAAGACGGCAAGACCGTTGATTTAACGCCAAATGAATTTAATCTTATATCCTACCTTGCACTTAACAGCGCAAGGGCAGTTTCAAGAGATGAGCTGCTCAAGGAGCTTTGGAAATTCGGCAGCATTGATGTGGATACCCGAGCTACTGACGACGCTATGAAGCGTTTGCGTAAAAAGCTTAGCGAATGCGGTAGTGAGGTGAAAATAGAAACTGTCCGTGGCTTTGGCTTCAGAATCGGGTGACGGCAATGACGAATGAATATAAAAAGCCTGAACAGCTCAGAAAAATTGCCAGAAAAAATGAAAACAGGAAGCTTAAGACTCTCCGAAAAACAGTACTCAATCCTCTTCTTATAGCAACATCCATAATCAGTGTTGTAATGTTCATTTTTTTTAACCTTGTCATTATGCTTATGTTGTATTCGGGAACCATAAATGATTTAAATTCATTTTCGGGCACCATTGAGCAGATTTATGAGTCGGAAGAAGATGAAAACATCACTGCGGAGGAGCTTGGCAATCTTTACCGTGCAGAGGTTGAAAGACGTGCTGTTTCTTACAGAACAAATATGATAATTATTTCCGAAAAGGGAGAATTAGTTTATTCTGCCATCGGCTTTTACGGAGCCGAAGAAAAGGATGAAATAGTTGATGCCATAATAAACAGAACTGAAAATGTGCAGGATGATATATTTTCTGAGGTTATAATAGATGACCTAATTGTTTTTAAGCCGGTAAATATCAGTTTGGAAAACTCAGATCAGTGTTTCGTATATGCTTCTCTCAGGAGCCTTTTGGGAACTTTAAAGTCAAGTAACCAGGCACTGTTGGTACTTATTGTATTTTCATTTTTATGTTTTGTTGTAGCTTCCCATATAATAGCCGACAATATATCAAAGCCTATAAAAGAGTTGAGCGATCATATGGAGGTAATCGGTGACGGAGATTTTACGCCGGTTTCCATAAGCGAAAATTCTGCGGAGCTTCACAAACTGACGGTAAGCATTAACGAAATGCTTGCAAGGCTTGAGGCGTATAATGATGCCCATACAATTTCTCTACAGAATCTTTCCCATGATCTGAGAACACCCCTTATGTCCATAAATGGATATGCTGAAGCTATAAAATACGGTGTTATGGATAACCCGCAGGAAGCAGCCGATGTAATAATAAGGGAGAGCAAGCGTCTTGCTGGAGTTGTTGAAAAACTACTTATTCTTTCTGAAATAGACACTCTTAATCAGCCTATAGATATGCTGCCGATTAATTTAAGGGAGTTTATCTCTGAGGAAGAAGAGAGGATAGAGGGATATGCCATGCAGGAGTCAGTGGAGACAGAATGTCGTTTTGAAAATGACGATACAGTAGTGCTCGCTGACAGACAGCTTCTCTCAACGATAATTTCCAATCTTATGTCAAATGCCATACGATATGCCAAAAGTAAAGTTCAGATAGATGTTCGTGCTTCGGATATGACAACTGATATTATTGTTTCCGATGACGGCTGCGGACTCAGTGAAGAAGATTTAAAGTATCTGTTTGTAAGGTATTATGTAGGTAAAACGGGACATTCTGGGTTAGGCTTGTCAGCGGCGAAAAGTGCTGCGGAATATATGGGCTGTACTCTCAAAGGAGAAAACAGAGAGCCCATAGATCCCGATAATCCCGATTCACCTCCTAAAGGAGCAGTGTTTACTGTTTCGTTCCCCAAATATGAATAGACATAAGAGTACACAAAAAGCCCGCTTCGCAAAATACGAAGCGGGCATATTTTATGGGAAATTATTTTATGGTTTCCTCAGTTTTAAGTTTTCTGTATGCTTCACAGGTTTTGTTCCAAAGTTCCTGCTCTTTAACGATTTTTTCACGGCGTGCCTTGCGGTTGCGGCCTATGTATCCGTTTCTCTGAAGAGCGGTTAAAATCGCTGATGGCACTGTTCCCACAGCACAGGCTATAAGGTCGGTCATGGTGTCGATAAGACCTGAGTCAGAATTAGGACTCGACATTTGCAGGTTGGTTCCGTGAAGGGTATCCATTGAAAATTCAAAGAACTCCCATCCAACTGCAATGAAGAATGAAAAACCGAGAGCGAAAAGTGCGGCAAGTGCCGGTGACAGAGGTCTTTTTTTGCCTTGAACAATAAAGGCGAAATCATATCCGAACCAAGCGGAAATAGCACCGGACAATAAATGCAGAGTAAGGTCGTACCATTCAAGATCAATATAGAACTTAAATTTTGTTCCGACTAATGAACCAAATAAAATAAATACAGTCAAAGCTGTCTGAGCATGACTGCTGACATTTTTAATAAAAGATTTTCCGCCGAAAATCTGGAACATATCCCACAGGAATGTGAATATCAGTGAAAAGAGTGCCTGGAATGCGTCTTTTGTGCTTGCGTTAAATATTTCATAGAAGAACCAGCCAACTATACACAGTCTTATAACGGTCCAAAGGATAAGTTCTGATTTGGGCATGGTTTTTAAATAGGAAAATCTGTTCATTTTGTCATCCTTTCAGGGTGATTATTGAATTTCTGTTTCGCTTAAAGTTTCATTTTCAAAAGTGCTGAAAGCAGAAGAATTTTCTGCAATTTTTTTGTAGCATGCTTTTGCTTTTCTCTGGTTTACTTCAAAATAATATTTGCCTGTCCACTGAGAAATCAAACCTTCAAATTCTTCTCCTTTGATGTTTAGAAGGCAGTCTTCACGGTTGAGCTGATAATAGATGTTAGAATCACTGTCAGGAGCAAGTCTCTGCACTGCAAAAATATAATCTCCTATAACTATAACTTTTGCCTTATCCTCTTCAATGGCTTTTACGGAATCAAAAAATCCTTCAGGATAGAGGGAAGAATCTTTATTTACTACAACAGGCTGAACTGTTGAGCCTTCCTGACCGATATATTCTGCATAAACGTCATCGATCATGGAGCCACCGTTGATTTTTGTTACAAAGCTTTCAAAAGAAGCAGTGGTTTTCTGACGGCTTTCAGCGTCCATGGAAATTGTATTTCCGTTTTCATCTACGTCGGTAAGATATCCGTTTATGGATTTAATTACTACATAATTATCAGTGAAATATTTCTGCACGGTTTCTTCGGGAACAGGGGTAAGTCCTTCAGTATCGTAATAAGCGAGGAAAATTGCGTTTTCGTAAGCTTTGCTTTCATAAACCTTTGTAAGGGTTTGTTTTGAAACTCCTATTTTTTCATAGTAGTTTCCATAAAGCCGCCAAAGATCATTGACCGTTTGAGAGACTTCATTTTTTTTGCTGTCTGTAAGTGAGAGTTTCATTTCTGAAAAAACAGTGTTGACAGCAATATAGCGCACACAGTTTTCAGCTGCTTCTTTCATAGCAGCTGCACTGTCAGGTTCGCTTTCAGAAGAAGCGATAGCACTGTCAAGATAGTAGGTATAAATCTCTTTGTCAACCTCAACATTGCCGACGGTGATTACTTTTCCGACTGGCAGACTGCAGGAGGTAAACAAAATTGTAAGTGAAAGAAAAATTCCTATTGATACTAATATTTTTTTCATAGTTTAGTAATCCTCCAAAAGGCGATTTACAGAAAAGATTATATAACAAAGCGGGAAAAAAGTCCACAAAAAACGAGATGTAAGTAAAATTGTAACTTTTAATACAAATTTTGTATAGCAGTTTTATGCGAACAAAATAACAGCAGTCGAAACATTAAAGTTTGGGCTACTGTTATTCTTATTTTATATACTGTCCGCAAGGGTCATTGCCCAGGATTCGAGATATGCGTATGTATCTTCAGTGCTGGAGGCACGCAATACAGTGGCATGAATAACTTTGTTTTCTTTTTGTATTACTATCTTTGCTGCTTTAACCGGTACTGCATATGCAGCTACATAATCCGCTTCTGATGATGAAATCTCAATGTCCTGCGCATCATCTTTTCTGTGGTCATATCGATAATAATCTTCTGCCACCCGTCTTGCAAGAGATTCATTTATCATTTCATGGTAATCAACAGTTATCAGACAAAGAATTTCTTTTCCGTTTTCATCAGTAACTTCTATCTGTTCTCTCCAGTAAATATTTTTAGAAGAAAGCAGGCTCCTCCACTGACCGAAATCGGTGTGTGTTACTTCTTTTATTGAAATATTACGCTCCGGTGTTTCGTTGTATAATAACTCTTCCACAGTTGCAAAGGGAATATTATTATCATAGCCTTTTGTAGGAATTTTTGGCGGCAAAAACACAAATACAGAAATCAGAGCCGATATAAGAAGCACTATGGTCAGACATTTGCTTATAAGATAAATAAAAGCACGGTTTTTTATCTTTTTCTGATGGTTAAGAGTGCCGTTTTCTTTCAGTGTCTTTTGAAGTTTTTTGATTCGTATAATTTCTGAAAAGATATTGAATAGACTTGAAAGGATAATAAATACATATATAATCCATGATATAAATAAAGTTTCAACTATGGCGACAGTTCCTTTTTGGATAAATTCCGGTAGAAGAAGCAGTATCCAGATTGCAATTGGAATAAGTTCTTTGAGCTTTTTCTTAATAAGCACATTCAGCGAATAAGCCTGTACCTCCGGGGCAGTGTTCAGCTCCCTTGTATGAGGTTTGAGTGAGCGGTAAATATAGAAAGCTCCGCACTTGACCACAAATTCCCAGCCATATTTTTCATTGAGTTCTCTTGCTGATTCTTCCGGTTCTCCCGCATCGCTCCATTCTCCCTCTCCCTCTGGCGATGCTTCAAGACGGTAGCTTATGTTCTGAGGTTCAGTTTCTTCAAAGTAAAGACATCCAAAACGCATGGGCTGCCCTTTAAGTATATAGCCTTTTTGCGCCATGTCTGTAAGCCAGCTTTCAATTCCCTCAACATCGTAAGGGTGACACGGAAGATGGCGGCGTACCCATTTGTTTATTTTCATAACTCAGCCCTCCTGTTCTTTAGCTGCGTTTTCTGCATCGTAAATGCAGTGCTTAAGCCTTTCAACCTCTTCTTTATATGCCTGCAAGCCCTTTTCGGTAATCTTGTAGGTGCGTTTTCTGCCCTCAACCTGAATTTCCTTTATATATTTTTCTTTCTCAAATTTTGAAAGAATGGTGTAAAGTGTGGCAGGACCCATTTGAATCCTTCCCTGCGTGCGGCTGTCAATATAGTCTGCAATATCAATTCCGCACATGGGCTTATGACATAATGCCATGAGTACATAAAACATGGATTCTGTCAGTGATTCCATAGCTTTTCTCGGCAAGGTGCTGCCTCCTTTCGATTCAATATCGTTTAATGATATTATATAACGATATTAGCCTTGCCGCAATTATCTATTCTTAACAAAAATAACTGTTTCCTTTTGTTTAAGTGAATTTTATGGTACAATACGGGTGTAAATCCACAGGAAGGAGAGAGATATGAAAAAGCTTATATCATGGAACGTCAACGGCTTGAGAGCCTGTGTCGGCAAAGGATTTTTTGAGGCTATGGCTTCCCTTGACCCGGATGTTATATGTATACAGGAAACTAAATTACAGGCGGGACAGCTTGAAATGCCCGAGGATGGATATTTCCGTTACTGGAACTATGCAGAGAAAAAGGGATATTCCGGAACAGCGATTTTTACAAAAGAGGAGCCTCTTTCAGTAAATTACGGACTGGGAGAACTGCTCGAAGACAACGAGGGCAGAGTAATAACTTTGGAATTTCCTGAGTATTATCTTATAAATGTATATACACCCAATGCACAAAGGGAGCTTGCAAGGCTGGATTACAGAATGAAATGGGATGATGCATTTCGTGAGTATGCGGCAAAGCTTTCTGAGAAAAAGGGAGTTGTCGTATGCGGCGATATGAATGTTGCCCATAATGAAATAGATCTCAAAAATCCCAAAACAAATCGAGGCAATGCAGGCTTTTCCGATGAGGAAAGGGAGAAGTTCACAAAGTTTCTCGATGCCGGATTCATAGATTCATTCAGATATTTTTATCCCGATCTTGAGGGTGCGTATTCCTGGTGGTCATATATGTTCAATGCCAGAAAAAACAATGCAGGATGGCGTATTGACTATTTCTGTGTATCGGAAAACATGAAAGATAATCTTGTTTCCGCTGCAATACATCCTGAGGTTTTCGGTTCGGACCATTGTCCCGTTGAAGTTGTTTTAAATTTATGAATTTTGTTGTGAGATTGTAAACAATGGCTGAAAAAATTGAAATTGATGTTTTCTCATGGTAAAATGAAAAAGCGCTTAGTGTAAGAATATCCAATTAAGGGAGGTATTTCCTTGTCAGATTTTAAAGAAAAAGAAAAGGGCGAAGGTTTGCCGGAAGAGAATAATCCGGCAGCTGCTGAATCTGAGACAGATGCAAAGGCGCTGTCTGATGAAGCAAATAAGCCCGCTGAAGAAAAAACGGAAAAAGAGGAACTTGAAGAGCTTGCGGCTTTGTTCCAGCAGGAGCTTAATAAGGCCAAGGAGCAGGCGGAAAAGAACAGCTCAATTTCCGACTGGGACAATCTTGCCACAGTTAACCGTACCGTTGATGGAATAGAAACCGAAGAGCCTGTGTCTGATGAAAAGACAGATTCAGAATCTGAAAAAGCTTCCGAGAAAGAAGCAGAGGAAGAGGAAGAAACTGACGAATCTCTGTGCATTCGCTGCGGAACCAATGAACGCAAGACTGATGAAAACGGTGAATATGTCAGCGATTACTGTGAGGAATGTGAAAAAGCACGTCTTAAAACTCATGTAAGCTGGATAGGAGCAGTTTTTTTCATACTTGCAGTTGCCGTTATGATTTTTGCAGGCAGAGACTTTGCAAAATCAGCTGATAGCTTCAAGGCAGTTTTGGAAGCAGATGCACTGAGAATGGATAAAAAGTATACATCTGCTATGGATGCATATTATAGCTGCCTTTCATCTGGAAATGACAGAGGATATGTAATTAAAAATATGCTCAAATGTTATGAGCAGGGTGATCAGATAGTATATGCATCGCAGATACTTACTCAGCTTGGATATGATGAAGATACATTAGGTAAGCCCTGGAACTCATATCTTAAAAAGCTTTATGATAAATCTGAAAAGTTAAATGCTACGGCTACCGCTGCTTCACAGGCAGTAACCGATGCTACTGATGATCAAGGAAAGCTCGATTATGATGCAGCAGTTAAGGCTTTGGATGAGATCGCTGCCAATGAGGAATATGATCCTGCAGTTGTTCAGTATTACCGTTACTATGCAGCTTCTCTCGCTTCAAAGAGTGTGGATGAACTTATTCAGATCATTTCTGCAAACCAGTCTTATGTAGACGAATATCCCTGGCTCTTCCTTCCGAAGCTTGCAACTCTTAAAGTCAGAGCGGGCGATTCAGAGGGTGCACTGGCACTGTGTGACGAAATGCTTAAATTCAATCAGGAGTTCGCAGATGCATATATTGTAAGAATTTACAATGCCAGAATGAATAAGGATTACGAAAAAGCAATTTCAGAAGCAGATGCTGCCGCAAAGCTGTTTAACGGAAGCGAAGGCGGCGACGGAGCAGTTAATACCTATGCTCTTGGTGAAATTTATCGCCAGCGCAGTATAGCTTGTCTTCTTGCAGGAAAAACCGAAGAGGGCATAGAATATGCTGAAAAGTCTCAGAACACATATCAGTCAGTAGACAGCACCAACCTTTTGGGTATCTGCTATATACTCAATAAGGATGAGACTAAATACAAGGAAACCCAGGAATTCCTTGAAGGCTACGGATACACATATCTTACTGATGTTACAAACTTCAAGGCAGGCAAAGTAACCCTTGAAGAAATCTTTCTTGAGGACGGAGGGGAGCTTCAGTGAAAATGATAGGATTTATAATTAAGGTGCTCACTTTTCCGGGAGCTTACCTGCACGGATACTGGGAGCATATAATGTGCAAAACATATGATTGCCCGGTTGATGATAATCGTTATTTTACAAAAGGCGAAATGTGCGGTCATGTTGATCACGAGTTTTTCCCCACAGCGGCAAGACAGTTCCTTTTCTGCTTCTTCCCAATGCTGTTTAATCTCTTCTTAGGTTTTGCAATAGGTATCCCGGCAGTTATAAGAATTTTCTTTGTTGGCGGAGAACAGTGGTATCACTATGTTCTGCTGTGGCTTGGAATCTCATTCCTTACAAATCTTTTCCCGCTTATTGATGATGCAATGGCAATGTGGGAGGGTGTTTATAACAGCGATAAGAACATTTTTGTAAAGATCATTGCTGCACCCCTTTATGCAATAATCTATGCAGGCGCATATCTCAACACTTGGGGACTTACTGTTATAACAAGTGCTCTTGCACTGTATTATTTCCCTCTTATCGGAATTTTGTTTGTGTGAGATAGTTGAATAAATCAGAAAAATCCCGCTTTAACTAAAAGCGGGATTTTTTTAATATTATAAAAAATTTTTCTTGACTTTTGGCACTGACTGAGTTATAATTTCTCTTGCATTTGCGAAATGGACGTTTAGCTCAGTTGGTAGAGCATTTGCTTGACGTGCAAAGGGTCAGCGGTTCAAGTCCGTTAACGTCCACCAAAAGCCTGTATGAAAACATACAGGCTTTTTTTCTTTACTAAATTAATATTTTCAGTAAAAAAATAAAGCCGCTTTTAAAAAGCGGCTTTTGTTTTCTTTAATTTTCTATTGATATAACAAATTCTTTAAGTTCTTCCAAAATTGAAATGGGAATAATTCCATCTATGAGTATTCCGTCGGGAGTGTATTCTTCGCTTATTACAACTCCCTCCGTTCTGATTCTTCCTGCATGTGCGCCTGAGCTGAATGGGATAAGCACCTTTGCACGGCTTCTGGTTTTTGGGAGAGCTTTTTCTATTTCTTTAAGGAGCCTGTCAAGTCCTTTGCCCTGTAGAGCGGAAATCATAACAGTTTTGCCTATTGTAGGCATATCATAAATGTTGTCTACAAGGTCGCATTTGTTCATAACGGAAATCACAGGAGTGCTTTCACATCCGAGCTCTTTGAGAAGTTTCTGCGTAACTTCAAGATGCTCAGAACATTCCGGAGAGGATGCATCGCATACATTCAGAATAACGTGGGCTGCGGCAGCTTCTTCAAGTGTGGATTTAAAGGCTTCAACAAGTTCATGGGGCAGGCGGCGTACAAGACCTACTGTGTCGATTAGCATAACTTGTCTGCCGTCAGGGAGAGTTAATGCTCTTGCGGTTGGGTCAAGGGTTGCAAAAAGCTTGTCCTGAGCGAGAACACCGGCATTTGTAAGGGTATTCATAAGCGTGGATTTTCCGGCGTTGGTGTAGCCGACAATGGCCACTGATTCGATACCCGTTTTTTCTCTGCGGTTTCGCATTCTGATACGCCGCTTTTCTATTTCTTTCAGTTCTGCTGAAAGAGCCTCTATTCTTCTGCGGATGTGACGGCGGTCACTTTCGAGCTTTGTTTCACCGGGACCTCTTGTACCTATACCTCCGCCGAGCCTTGAAAGCTCTGTACCTTTTCCGCCGAGGCGTGGAAGAGAATATTTAAGCTGAGCCAGCTCAACCTGTATTCGTCCCTCTTTTGACCTTGCTCTTGCGGCGAAGATATCAAGTATAAGTGTTGTGCGGTCAATAACACGTACATCGGTAAAGTTTTCCACATTTCTTTGCTGGGACGGTGAAAGTTCGCAGTCAAAAATTATAAGATCAGCTTCGTTATCTCGGCAGAAATCACGTATTTCCCTAAGCCTGCCGGAACCTATATAGGTTGCCGGGTCAGGCTTTTCCTTTTTCTGTATAATTTTTGCCAGAACTTTTGAGCCGGCAGTTTTTGCCAGCTCTTCAAGCTCATCTATGGAAACTTCGGCGTCGTAATCTCCTGTATCAAGTCCTACAAGAACAGAGGTCTCAGGAGTCTGTATATTTTCAAAAAAAGCCATAATTTCTCCTTTTGTTAAATTTATCCTCTTGATTTATACAATCATAGTACATTGTACCGTGATATTCAAGACTTTCAGAAAAAAGTTTGATACATCTTTGTCAATATATTACAATATTTTATTCAAATTAATATAAAATTTATTGCATTTATCAACAATTAAAGTTATAATGTGCTCATTAATAATATTTTAAATTCACAAATACCTTTGCGGGAGGCATTTGTGAAAATGAGGGAAGAAATTTGAGAGACGGAGGTACTAAATGAAAGAACTTTACATTGACACAAAAAAGAAAATTTATCGGTCAACTGCTATTCTGTTTGTTGTCCAGCTTTTCGGTGCATTAGGTGCAGGCTTCTTTTTTGTAATTCAGAACCTTTTCGGGACCTACCATATTTTAGGCGCTACCGGTGCGGATCAGGAGCCCATTTTATGGTTTATTCTCTTCTGGGCAACTGACTTTTTTGTTGTGGCGCTAGTGCTGGTACTGAGTTATTTAATAGCAGGTATTCCGGCTATTGCTCCGGCGCTTTCCCTGTCGGTTTATTTCTGCCATTTTTCATTTGAGAGCGTAAAGGGAGCAGATACATATTTTGCCTATTTTGCAACACCTGTAGGTTATGAAAAAACCATGGCAATAGGATATATGGGATATTTTATTATGGCGATTTTGCTTTCTCTGTTGATAAAATATCTCTTTGCAGGGTGGACTGCCGCCAAAGAACCCATAGGCAGAGGAATAGATAAACTTCTTAAAAAGTTCAAAGGTGTACCCGATACTCTTAAGGGCATTACGGTAATCGAAGGCGTTGACCTTATTGTGCTTATACTTATCGTTCCCGTTGTGTCCTGTGCTCTTACATATATTCTTATAAAATACGGTATAGAAATACCTTTCGGTGCGGCTGCAAGATTTCTCGGAGAACAGCTTTCTGCACTGGCTGCAAATAACGTTATACTCGCTGCGATTATTATGGGACTCATGGTAGGTTTTGACCTTATAGGACCTATGTCCATGGCAGCTTACTATGTTGCGGCAGTTTCACTGCTTTCAACAGGCGATCCGAGACTTATGACAATTTACTCAGCCTGTTTCATTACCGCAGGTTGGACTGCCTTTTTCTCTGTTATCTGGAATAAGGTGTTCAAAAAAGGCGGTAAAACCGACACTGATGATTTTAATATAACCGTCAGCGGACCTATTAACGCATTTTTTGAAAATATAAAACTGGCAAACGCATTTTCCATGACTTATGCTTACAGAAGCCCGCTTACAGTTATACCGGGACTTATGTCAGGCTCTGCCTTTGCGGGACTTTTGACAGCTCTTTTCAAAATAGTAAATACTGCATATATAGACGGAAGTCTGCCTAAATATACAACCGGAAATTATACAGCCGGCGCTGTGGATTATACATATGCCCAGCTTTTTGAGCGCCGTGAAATATACATGAGCTTTACTCTTCCCTTAAGAAGCGGAGACTGGCTCAGCTGCCGAATACCTTTGCTGCTCATAATTCTTGTTTCCGGCATGGTCGGAGGCCTTGTAATTATGGGACTTAAACATTGGCAGTATAAGTTTGAGGTTAAGCGTGGCCTTTATTCCGAGCCGGACGGAGATATGGTAATCGAAATGAGAAACTGGGGCAAGAAGCTTCTTTCTGATGTGAAAGTGAAAAAGGAAGGCTAAAATCAAATAATGTGCCGGGGGTAATTGTTAGAAATAAATTACCTCCGGCTTTTTTAATGTGTGCTATTAGTGCTATATGTAAGAATTTAAGCTTACAATCAAAAATAATGTGCCTCATTTTGGAATTTGTGGTACAATATTAAAAAATGTACGGACAAGTTAATTAAAAAATATATTTCGGAGGAAGCAAATGGATATAAAAGAACTGCAAAAGCGCATACTGGAAGAAAAAAAGCGCAGCGGTACGGTGATTCTGGCTCATACATACCAGTCGCCGGATATAATCGAAATAGCTGATGAGGCAGGAGACAGTTATGCGCTGGCTCAGGCGGCTAAGAAGTATGAAAACAAAAGGGTAGTAGTCTGCGGAGTAAGATTCATGGCGGAAACCGTAAAAATTCTTTCACCCGAAAAGGATGTGGTTCTTCCCGTAAGCGGAGCAACATGTCCCATGGCGGAGCAGATTTCACCTGAAAGAGTGGCTGAATTTAAAAAGGAAAACCCCGAAACGGCAGTTGTTGCATATGTAAATACAACCGCAGCCCTTAAAGCGGAATGTGATGTCTGTGTTACATCTTCAAGCGCAGTAAAAATTGTTTCTGCGATGCCGGAAAAGGATATACTTTTTATTCCCGATAAAAACCTTGGCAGCTTTGTAGCCGAAAAGGTTCCTGAAAAGAATATAATTCTCTGGGACGGCTTCTGCCCTGTGCACAATCAGGTTACCGCCCAAGAGGTTAAGGAGATACGAGAGGAGCACCCGGAGGCTCTTTTGGCAGTTCATCCCGAATGTCCTGCGGAAGTTGTAAAGGGAGCGGATTTCATAGGCGCAACAAGCGGAATAATAAAATTTGCCCTTTCTGCCGATAAGCCTGTTATAATCGGAACAGAGGGCGGAGTTTATGACTATCTTGCACCGAGAAATCCCGAAAAGACATTTTATCAGCTTGCCCCGAAAAAGCTCATATGTGAAGATATGAAAAAGACCTCTCTTGAGGATGTGTATAAGGCTCTTACGGGAGAAGGCGGCGAAGAGATTGTTCTTTCCGAAGAACTGAGAGTCAGAGCAAAAAGATGTCTTGAGAACATGCTTAAATACGGCGGATGAAGCCTTAAAAATAATTGTGAGATGACGAAAAATGTATGAAAAATATGACGTTATAATTGCCGGCTGCGGCGTAGCGGGACTTTATGCGGCTCTGCGTTTTGATGAAAGTGTCAATATACTTATGCTTTCAAAGCGTGACAGAGAGCTTTCAAACTCTTCACTTGCCCAGGGTGGTGTAGCAGCTGTTCTGTCCTTTGATAACGACAGCTTTGATCTCCACTATGAGGATACCCTTATTGCAGGAGGCAGAAAAAACAATCCGGAAGCCGTAAAGGTTCTTGTTTCCGAAGGCCCCGACGACGTAAGAAAGATTATGACTATGGGCGTCGATTTTGATAAGGACGAAAACGGCAATCCCATGAAAACTCTTGAGGGCGGTCATTGCCGCAGGAGAATTGTCCACCATAAGGATCAGACGGGATATGAAATTGTAATAAAGCTTTTGGAGCAGGTAAAGAAGAGAAAGAACATCACTCTTCGTGAAAATATAATGATAACTTCTGCACAGCGTGTTGCAGGAGGCTTCAGAGTTGATATGATAGATGACGGCGAAATCCATGAGGCTGCATATGGCTCATATCTGCTCCTTGCAACGGGAGGTATCGGCAGAGTTTATCGCTATACGACAAATTCGGCCATTGCAACCGGTGACGGAATCCGCATAGCCTACGAGCTTGGTGCAAGGATTAAAAATCTCAGCTATGTGCAGTTTCATCCCACAGCCTTTAATTCCCCTGAGGGAAGAGAGCAGTTCCTTATAAGTGAGGCTGTAAGAGGTGAGGGAGCTTATCTTCTCAACTGCAACGGCGAAAGATTTATGGATAAGTACGATAAGAGATTGGAGCTTGCTCCCAGAGATGTTGTTTCAAGAAGCATAATTCTCGAATCGAGAAGAACGGGCAGCAATAACTTTTATCTTGATATAACCCATAAGAGCAAAGAATTTTTAATGGATCGTTTCCCCACAATTTATGCACGCTGCCTTGAAGAGGGTGTGGACATTTCAAAGGATTATATTCCGATTTTCCCCTGTCAGCATTATCTCATGGGCGGAATTGACGTTGACCTTAACGGCAGAACCACTATTCCGAGACTTTATGCGGCGGGTGAGTGTTCACATACCGGTGTTCACGGTGGAAACAGGCTTGCAAGTAATTCTCTTTTGGAAGCCCTTGTATGGGGCAGAAGAAGTGCAGATGATATTATGCGCTGCATAAATGCCGGATTCTCAAAGGTACAGGGCGGAGGAATAGACACAGATTTCAGCGGTGCACCTCTTCCGCACGGTATGAGAACGGAAATCCGCTCCATAATGCAGAGGGCATATTTTGTAATACCAAACCCCAGAGCAGTCCATGAGGGACTTAAAAGAATAGAGGCAATACTGAGAAGACTCAAATCAGGCAATTTTGCCATAACACCTGCATACTGTGAGTGCCTGAGCCTTGCAACGGTTGCCGCAATTATATTAAGAGAGGTAGATGAGGGATGATTTTACCACAGTTTTATGTTGATGATTTAATTAAAAGAGCTCTTAGCGAGGATATAAACTATATTGATACAGCAACGGATTATCTTCTTTCAGAAACAGACGAGGGAAAGGCCATTTTCCTTGCAAAGGCTGACGGAGTTCTCTGCGGTCTTGAAGTGGCTCTGAGAGTTTTCGAGCTTATAGACCCGTCCTTTAAAGCTGTCACTTATAAAAAGGACGGCGACCTGCTTAAAAAGGGCGATGTCATTGCCGAGCTTTATGGTAAGACAGCTCTTCTTTTAAAGGGAGAGAGAACCGCTCTCAATCTTATTCAGCATATGTCAGGTATTGCAACTGCCACCCATGAGCTCTGCGAGCTTGTAAAGGGTACAAATGCTCAGATTACAGATACAAGAAAAACTCTTCCCGGTATGAGAAGCCTTCAGAAATATGCAGTTGTATGCGGCGGCGGAAAGAACCACCGTTTCAATCTTTCTGACGGCGCAATGCTCAAGGATAACCATATTGATGCAGGGGGCGGAATTACAAAGGCTATCACTGCACTTAGGTCAAAGCTCGGTCATATGGTAAAAATCGAAGTTGAAACAAGAAATCTTGAAGAGGTAAAGGAAGCACTTGACGCAGGAGCCGAAATCATCATGCTCGACAACATGAGCTGTGAAATGATGAAAGAAGCCGTTGCCATTTGCGGCGGCAGAGCGAAGCTTGAAGCTTCCGGCGGAATCACCGAGGAAACCATAAGAGCTGTTGCAGAAACAGGCGTTGATATTATTTCAGTAGGCGCTCTTACCCATTCAGTTAAAGCTTTTGATATTTCCATGAAGCTTTCAAAGGCATAAAAATATATAATGAGATTATTACAGCCCGACGGATTTCCCGTCGGGCTGTGTTTTATGTACATATAGCAAACTGATTTTACATTGCCGCAAATTCTGCCAGCATGGGAAGTGCTTTTTCATATATTCCCTCAAAGAAACGCAGAGGAATAGGATTTTCTCCTTTGCCGAGCTCCACTGTAAAAGCGGGCTTTTTAAGCTCGTCAATAAACCAGTCCTTGAATCCTCCGTGGG
>UQGM01000031.1 GCA_900540535.1 uncultured Oscillospiraceae bacterium
CGTCTTTCAGCTGTTTTTCTCAAGGTAAAAGAGGGTATAAGAAAACATATTACCGATGAAGATACAGTAAGGGATGCCGAAGAGCTGGCAGAGGATATGTGTGCTTACATATTTCTTTATGTAGTTTCGGGAAGCAAAAAAACCTTTGACCGTCAAATGCGTCAGATAAGAAAACGTTATAAAAAAATAATGGAAAAAAATCCGTCAGTCAGCAGATAAAATTGAATAGAATAAAGGAATATAAAACGCTCCCCTGAATTAATCAGGGGAGCGTTTTGTATAATTGCAAATTTAATCTGTGCAGTAGTTAAAAATAATTTTTGCTGTTTCCGCTCTTGTAATGTTTTTAAGAGGTCGGAACATTCCGTTAGAATAACCTTCGACAATTCCGTTTGTTGTTGCCCAAATAACAGCATTTTTTGCATATGACGGAATCAGGAATCTATCATTAAATTTAAGATTTCCGGAAACTGAAGGAGATCCGGCAAAACGGTAAAGCATTGTTACAAGGTGTGAACGGGAAATTGTGCACTCCGGCATGAAGAAAAGGCTGAAAAGTCCTTTTATTATGCCGCTATTATATGCCCATACAACTGCATCATATGCCCAAAAGTCTTTTTTAACGTCTAAGAATGGTTCTTTCATGTTGCTGACATCGGGCGAGCCGGCCATTTTATAAAGAGTATCAATAAACTGTGCACGTGTAGTTTGTGAATTAGGCTGGAAAGCATTATCGGTAATACCGGACATATAGCCTTTATTTGTTACAAACTTAACGGCTTCATAATACCAGTCGTTTGCAAAAACGTCATCATATTTAAATTCAGCCTCAGGAAGAGCTTCGAGAATAAGTTCAGCCATACGTCTGTAACCCTCATGAGTGGGATGTGAGCCGTAACATATGATATTTGTCATTTCAACAAAGATATAGCCATATTTATCCGCATTGAGTTTCATTGGAGCGTTGATGGCATCGACAATGGTCTGAGAAATTTTATGGCTGATAACCGCCTGTGTACTGTTATCATTAAAATCCTCTTCGTTTTTGTATCCGGTATCAAAGAGTCCGCATACAACAAGAGTTACATCGGGATTTAAACCATAAATATCTTCTATGACTATATTCCAGTTTTTAAGATAGTTGCTTATTCCGAAGGAAATAGCTTCCGGGAGAGCTTGCATGAGACCGGGTAAAGCATCCATAGTATCGGCAAGGTCAATAAGTGATTTTATAGCGTCATCCTCAAAGCCTAATTTTTCGAGCATTTTGCGTGCTTCTTCAATAAACGGAGCAAAAGCGCCATCCTTTTCTAATTCGTCAAGCACAACCCAAGAAAGATAGGTTCCTACATCATTGCCGCCAAGGCCTAATGTAATAAGATCTGCATCTGCAACCTGTCTGCGAAATTCAGGCCTGAGTTTTTCGGTAGCTTCAACGTCGTATGTATCATGGAAAAGATATTTGTCAGGAACAAAATCATCCTCAAACATGTAGCGCATTTCGATTGTTCTAAAGCCCTGACATGCCAGCGGTACAAGTTCGGCACCGATTGTATCTGCGACTATGGCAGAATATGAATGGTCTACCCTTACAAATTCAGTGTTAACCCATTCTTGTTCATCATAACCTGCTGCAACGCTGTCGCCAAGAAGTACAAGTTTATCGTAGTGACGATAAGTTTTATCAGTTTCAGCGCCTGCAAAGCAGATACTTATACTTGTCAGTATAGACATTATAAGGACGATACATGTAATTTTCTTTGCTAATTTTTTCATACCCCAAAACCTCCAAACATTCATGTTTGTGAATAGTTTACCATTTTGATATATTTAGGTCAATAGCTTTTAGGAGCTTTAGAGTATAAAAAGTTCAAAATTTATTCATATTTTATATATTTTTTCTTGTTTGGAATTTTATGGCTTTTAAACTAAATAAATATAGAAATCTAAGTTTTTAGATAACATCTAAAACATAAAAGAAAGTTTAAATATTATTGGGCTTTTTGGATTTCTACATCTTTATAGTAGTGCTTAATAATTTCCTGCCATGAAGAGCCCTGTCTTGCCATATAGTCTGCTCCGTACTGGCTCATTCCCGCTCCGTGACCGTATCCGATAACTGAAAAAACAAAAGATCCGTTTTCATGTTTTACTGTAAAGCACGGACTTCTGAGTCCCATAGCTTCCCTCACTTCCATTCCGGTGAATTCTTTTCCGCCAATGGCAATGGAAAGGACGGTCCCTGAGTCGGAAACGGTAGATTTTTCAATCCATTCATCTGACTTTTCTGAAAGGACTGCCCCCTTAAGGGATGAAGCTTTTTCTTTAAACTGTGCATCCGTTAAAGTTACTGTGCTTGCATAATCGGGAGAAAGCTTGTCTCCGACGCTCTGAACAGGCTGTAAATAGGGAAGGTCGCTGCCCCATAAATTTTTGCTGCTTTCCGTCTGACCGGAGGATATTGCATGAAAGGCAGCTGTTATGAGTTCGCCTTTGTATGTCACTACATAAGCTCCTGCCTCTTTTACCGCATCGGAAAGCTTTTTTTCATATGTTTCAAACTGATCTCCGAATTTTTCCTTTCTTTCCTCAACGGTCATATATCCCTGATGCTTTGAACTGTCGTCGGTTATATCTGCTCCTTTGAGTTCCTCAGAGGGATTTTCCTTTTGTTGTTCGATCATTTTTTCTGCATATGTCCGGCAGACAGCTGCCTGTGCTTTCAGAGCTTCTGTGTGATATAAAGGCGTCATTTCGCTGGCAAGTGCGCCTATGAGATATTCATTCATGGAAACTGTAACTGTTTTGTTTTCCTGTGTAAGGAGAACTTTTATCTGGGAGGAATTGTGCGAATAATCTCCCGTTGCCAATATGTCTCCCTCTTCATCCGGCAGGATAAAAACCGAAAGGGGAAGTGCCGCCATAAAAAACAAAAGCATAAGTGCCAAAAGCAAATTCCGTTTCATAAAATCAGTCCTTTATTTTTTTCATAAGAATATACAATGTGTATAGGGGCGTTCTTGACTTTACTTTTGCAGTGTTGTAAAATTAATGATAAACAATTTTTAAGGAAGTGCCGCAATGGGATTATATGTTTCCCCAATATCCAATGAATCACTAAAAAATTTATGCGAACAGGTCGGAAAAAATGACCATATAAATCCGGAGGATTTCAGCCGTTTTCATGTTAAAAGAGGACTGAGAAATTCTGACGGAACCGGCGTCATGGCAGGTCTTACAAAGATATGCAGCGTTGAGGGATATTACATAAGCGACGGCGAAAGAATACCCAAAGAGGGACGTTTGGTATACAGAGGAATAGATATAAACGATATTATCGAAAACTGTGTCAAGGAAGACCGCTTCGGTTATGAGGAAACGGCATGGCTGCTTATTTTCGGCAGTCTTCCGACTCCTGAGCAGCTTAAAAAGTTCAGAGATATTCTCGCACAGTGCCGTGAGCTTCCGGAGGATTTCAACGAGGATATGATAATGAAAGCCCCGTCTCCGGATATAATGAACAAGCTTGCAAGAAGCGTTATGGCTCTTTATTCATATGACGAGAATCCCGATGATATAAGCATTGAAAATGTTCTGCGCCAGTGCATACAGCTCATAGCTCAGATACCTACAATTATGACTTATGCATATCAGGTCAAGCGCCGTCATTATCTTCATAAGAGTATGTATCTTCATCCCATAAATAAGGAACATTCCACCGCTGAGTTTATACTTAACTCTTTAAGAGCGGACAGAAAGTTCACCCATGAAGAGGCAATGCTTCTTGATACCTGCCTTATTGCCCATATGGAGCATGGCGGCGGTAACAACTCCACCTTCTCCACAAGGGTGCTTACTTCAAGCGGAACCGATACATATTCGGCAATTGCTGCGGGAATAGGTTCACTTAAAGGCCCCAAGCACGGCGGAGCGAACAAAAAGGTTGCCCAGATGATTGCATGTATGAAAGATGAGGTAAACGATCTTACAAACGAAGATGAAATTGCGGCTTTCATAGAGCGTGTAATCCGTAAGGAAACAGGCGATGGTTCAGGACTTATTTACGGTATGGGTCATGCTGTTTATACGCTTTCTGACCCGAGAGCCAAGATACTCCGTGACCGTGCAGGTAAATTTTCAAAGGGGACCGACTTTGAGCAGGAGTTTATCGCTCTTTCATTGATTGAAAAGCTTACACCTGAAGTCTTTGAGAAAATCAAGGGTACTAAAAAGAAAATGTGTGCAAACGTAGATTTGTATTCGGGACTTGTATACAAAATGCTCGGAATACCCGATGATTTGTTTACTCCCATGTTTACCGTTGCAAGAGTTGCCGGATGGTCTGCACATCGTCTCGAAGAGCTCACATCTGGTAAGAGAATCATAAGACCGGCATATAAGAGCGTTTGCCTTCCCGGTACATACATTCCCCTTGCACAGAGAACCTGTGAAATCTGCAAGGGAGATATGGAATATGTACCCACTGAGCAGAGGGATTAAGTTTTAATTTCCTACTTCGGAGGTTTTTTATGAACAGAAATATTATAGGTCCTGACAAGGGCGTAAAAGGATTGTTCGGTGCTTTTGCTGCTGCGCTTGTTTTGGCGCTGCCTCTCAGAACATACCAGCTGTTTTTTCTCATTGATCCTGAAACAGGCTTTTTTGAAAAAACAAATTTTACTGTTCCGCTCCTTTATGTGTTGCTGATTTTAGCAGGTATAGTCTTTGTGTTCTTTTCATATTTTCCAAAAGATATGCCTTTTGAAAATGTGCCTAAAGGCGGTAAAGCATTTGCTGTACTTTCATTTTTAATTGCTGTTGCGTTAATTATTGATGCAGGTATACAGACAAGTGAAATATTTGCATCTCTTACCCTTACCGATACAACCGGATATGCATCATCACAAAGTGCGGGTATGACATATGCTTTGAGCAGTGAGTCGGTAATGATATATGCAAGAATAATTTTTGCAATAGTTTCGTGTATATATTTTGCAATACTTGGATTCAGCTATTGCGGAATTATCTATGACGCTTCACAGTTCAAAGTTTTAGCTTTAGGTCCCCTTGCATGGGTTATAACACGTTTGATTTCAGACTTTATGTGGAAAATCAATTACCGCAATATTTCTGATTTGCTCTTAGAGATGTTCATGCTTGCGGCGCTGATGTTCTTCTTCCTGTCTTTTGCAAGAATAAATTCCGATATAGGCCGCTCAAACGCATACAGAAAGCTTTATGCATTCGGTCTTATAGGCAGCTTGCTTGCGCTGACAACGTCTGTTCCAAAACTTATTTTGACAGTTATGGGACGTGCAGACGGCATGGTTAGAGAATTTAGATTTTCCTTTGCAGATTGCTTAATCGGAATTTTCATCATTTATTATCTTTTCATCAGCATCAAGTCTGAAAATTCAGTTAATACAGATGCACAAGCTTAAAAACGTATTAAGGCGGTCGGAAAAACGGCCGCTTTTGTTTTTTTATGTTCATGGAAAGTTTTCTTTTGGACTGGAGAATTGTATATGCAAATAAGCTACAATGAATTTGAAAAAATATTTAGCCCAGCTGTTGAAAGCTGCGGATGCACTCAGTGGGGAATGTGTCCGTTTTCTGTTTTAGAGGATAGCCTTTTGGATTGCAGAAAAAAAGAAATGCTGCCGGCAGATTCAAAAACCGTAATATGTGTTCTTTTTCCGTATCTTTTGGAGTCCTATGGGGAAGAGCGAAACATTTCACGGTATGCTGTTGTACCGGATTATCATTTTGTTCTTCAAAATCTCCTGTCGGAAATGTGCGGTAAGCTTAAATCTCATTTTCCGGACTGTGAATTTGTTCCTTTTGCAGATAATTCTCCAATTCCGGAAGTAAAGGCTTCTGCCTTTAGCAGCATAGGTGTTGTGGGAAAAAACTCACTTCTTATAAATAAAAAGTACGGTTCGTGGGTGTTTATAGGCGAAATCGTTACAGATCTTGATGTAAAGCGTGACAACTTTACACCTGCTATCAACTATTGTATCGGCTGCAACAGATGCGCAGAGAGCTGTCCTGTCAATGCTATTTCCGAAAATGGCGGGATATATGCCGAAAAATGTCTTTCCGCAGTGACGCAGCGAAAAGGAGAGCTTACTGAAGATGAAATTTCAGCAATTTCTCAAAGCGGATACATATGGGGATGCGACATTTGTCAGGAAGTCTGTCCGATGAATTTTAAGGCGGAGTTTTCACCACTTAAAGCGTTTTCCGAAAACTGTGTCTTTACTTTGACTGAAGAAACTCCAATTAAAAAAAGGGCATTCGGCTGGCGTGGAAGAGGCGTAATAAACAGAAATCTGGAAATTATTTCGGATAAAAATAATTGCAAATAAGTTGTAAAATACGATTGTTTCCACTATAATAGAACTAAGTAAAAGGATTGGAGGCTTTTTTATGAAACTTGTTATTTCCATTGTAAACAGTGACGACGGACACATCCTTCTCAGCCGTTTGACAAAGGCGGGATTTTATGTTACAAAGCTTTCAACCTCAGGCGGATTTCTCAGAAGCGGAAATATTACGCTTATGACTGGTGTTGAGGAAGAAAGAGTTGACGAGCTTATCGAAATTATAGGCAAGTGCAGCAGTAAGCGTAAGCAGATGGTTCAGCCTAACCCCATGTATGGCAATGAGCTTTATGTTTCTGCACCTATGGAGATAACCGTCGGCGGAGCAACTGTTTTTGTTCTGGATGTAGATAAGTTCTATAAGCTTTGATAATATGGCGGAGCTTAACTATACATCGGAGATTTGTCAAAAGCTATCAGCGCTTTTAAAGGCAAATCGATTCCCCCATGCAATACTTATTGAATGTGCAGATGAAGAGGCGGGCGCTTCGGCAGCCCGCTTCGCTTCAAAAATGCTTGTTTGCGAAAATAAAGATATGGCTCCCTGCGGAGTCTGTTCTGCCTGTAAAAAGGCTCAGGCAGGTTCTCATCCTGATATTGCCGAATATTCCGGAGGAAATGCACCAAGATCCTTTAAGGTCGATTGGGTGAGAGAAGCTATAAGAAGCGCATATGTCATGCCAAATGAAGCCGATTCAAAGGTGTTTGTGTTTTTAAAGACACAGACTATGTCCGACAGTGCGCAGAATGCGGTGCTCAAAGTGCTGGAAGAGCCGCCGTCATATGTTAAATTTATACTGGTATGTAATTCCAAAACCAATATGCTTGAAACCATACTTTCACGGTGCGTGGTTTTTTCGCTGGATTCCGGTTCACAGACGGATTTGTCCGAAAAGACACAGGCAGCAGTCAGAAGTATGGTAAAGGGAATAACCGCTCCCGAAGAATATACTTTGATAAAGGAAGCGGGAGCTTTTGAAAAGGACAAGGATTTATTGCGTGAAGTGATTTCTGAGCTTATAAACGTTTTTAGAGATGCTGCTTTTATTAAAGGCGGCGGCAGGGCATCCCTCAGCCGTGTGCCGGACGCAGCCGAGAAAGCGGCAGCATCCCTTACCATGCCTTCGATTTTAAAGGTTATGGATGTACTTTATGAAGTGGAGTCAGCAATGGCACGCAATATTAATTATAATTTACTGCTTACTGCAATGTGCTCTCGGTTGAGAGAGGCTTGCGTAAGATGATATAAAAGAGAGGAAACAAATATTTATGGCAGAAATAGTCGGAGTGAGATTTAAGGAGGTCGGCAAGGTTTATTACTTTGATCCCGACGGAGTAAGTCTTAAAAAGGGCGACAGAGTTATAGTTGAAACTGCACGTGGAATCGAGTGCGGCGAAGTCGCCATGGATAACAGAATAGTAGACGATGAGGAAATAGTACATCCTCTTAAAATGATAATAAGAGAGGCTACAGAAGAGGATCTCAAGACTGTTGAGGAGAATAAGAAAAAAGAGAAAGAGGCATTTGATATCTGCCTTAAAAAAATAGCAAATCACGGTCTTGAAATGCATCTGGTAGATGTAGAGTATACCTTTGATAACAGTAAGATTCTTTTCTATTTTACCGCTGACGGCAGAGTGGATTTCAGAGAGCTTGTAAAGGATCTGGCAAGCGTATTCCGCACAAGAATTGAGCTCAGACAGATCGGTGTACGAGATGAATCCAAAATGCTCGGAGGTCTTGGAATGTGTGGCAGACCTTTCTGCTGCGGTACATTCCTCGGTGAATTTCAGCCTGTATCAATTAAAATGGCTAAGGAGCAGGGTCTGTCCCTTAACCCCGTTAAGATAAGCGGAACCTGCGGCAGACTTATGTGCTGTCTTAAATATGAGCAGGATGCCTATGAGCATCTTCTCAAGATAACTCCAAAGCAGGGAGCTACTGTTGAAACTGCAGAGGGCAGGGGAACAGTTGTAGACGTTAACCTTCTTACAGGAATTTTAAAGGTAAGACTTTTTGAGCGTCCAGATGCAGCTCCCGTAACTGTAAACAGACGTGATGTAAAGCTTTTAAAGGATGCTCAGATAAGAGTTGACAAAGAAGAGCTCGAAAAGTTCAAAGGTATAGAATAATCGATATAATTTAGATTTTACAAAAAGCGGCAGATGAATCACATCTGTCGCTTTTCTGCATTTTAAACGTAAATTTAGTATAATTTTATTCATTTTATATAGCCTTTACTCAGTGAAAAAACGGCTTAATTTGTAAGTTCTTATTGCGAAAAAATGGGAAAATGAAAGAAAAAATATACTTGACAACCATTTCGAAAATAGCGTACTATGTATATACATATTGAATATTCAGAGGAAAATTCGGTGGGGAATGTGGAAAATCTTGTTAAGTAAAGTTAAAGTCTTTACCATGAAAAGTGGAAAATGAGGTTTTTGCAACGTAAAAATCAGGATTTTTCACATTATCCACAAAGTTTTCCACACACTAAAGGTATTGACCTTTACAAAAGTTTTCAACGTTATTTTGGGGAAAATTTGTGTTATATTCATGCTGTAACTTTTATATGCAGCGTGATTTATAAATACAAATTCAAAAATGCAATTTTAGATTTCAAAAAATTCATTTTGAAGGAGGAAATCACTTTGAAAGGAAAAATTTTCGTATTTTCGGCAACAGGCAATTCAAAATATCTGGCTCTTAAAATAGGAGAAAAAACAGGGCTTGAAATTGTAAATTTAAATAAATGTCTTTTGGACAATGACGAGGAATATAATTTTGAGGGCGAAACAATCGGCTTTGTCTTTCCGGTATATGCCTGGGGCTGTCCGGCTGTTGTGGAACGCTTTGTAACTCAGTTAAAGTTTATAGGAAGTCCTGATTATGTTTTTGCAGTTGCCAACTGCGGAGACTCAATGGGAAATACCCTTACAGATTTTGATAAACTTCTTAAAACCAAAAACCTTTCGCTGAATTTCGGAGACTTCTTTGTTATGCCAAATAACTATCTGCCTTTAAGTGATGTGGATTCAAAGGAGCAGGAAAACGAAAAGCTTCAAAATGCCGATCAAAAGCTTTCCGTAACTATTCAGAAAATCATGGATAATGAAAAAGGTATAAATCAGCCCAAAGGTATTTTCAATGCCCTGCTTTCCGGAGCTGTCCATAAAGGGTTTAATAAAACCTCTTCAAAGGGATATAAGAAGCTGCATATCAATTCATCTTGTGTTGGCTGCGGACTTTGTGCAATCGTCTGCCCTCTTATGAATATCACTTTAAAGGACGGAAAGCCTCAGTGGGGAGAAAACTGTATTTCCTGCATGGGATGTATAAACTGGTGTCCCCAAAAGGCAATAGATTACGGAAAGAAAACTGAAAACAGAGGAAGATACCATAATCCTAACATAAGTATAAATGAACTTCTGGAATAAAAATCTGGATGATTGCTGAGAAGCGGGCAATGCTTTTTTGGAGTGAAGATATTGAATAATAATTTTAAAGTTATCAAACTCAGCAAAAGGTTTTTGATATTAGTTGTCCTTTCCTTTTTAATCTTGGGCACAGCTGTTATGGTGATACATTTATCTTCAAAGCCGACTAAAGAACGTCCGGAAACGGATAATGTAATGGGTGTGCCTGTTACATATGACTACATACCTGAGGATTCAGGGGGCAGACCGGGGATAAGGCGTAAAATTCGGTATGTTGTAATTCACGAAACAGCCAATCACCGTGAGGGAGCAAACGCCAAGGCTCACAGTCTTTATCTTCAGGACGGAGGGGACGGAAGCACTTCATGGCATTATACCGTAGATGACCATGAAATTTATCATCATGTTCCCGACAGCGAAGTGGCGTGGCACGCAGGAGATAAGCTGAAAAATCCCGGCGGAAACCTTAACGGAATAGGCATTGAGCTTTGTGTAAACGATGACGGAGATTTTGAAAAGACCTTTGATAACGGAGCAAAACTGACAGCGTTTTTGCTCAATGAGTATTCTCTGGGAATTGAGGATGTAAAGCAGCATTATGATTTTAATGGGAAAAACTGTCCTATGACCATAAGGGAAACCGAAAGATGGCAAGAATTTTTAACTCTCACTGAAAAATATTTACATGAGCTTCAAAAAGTCACCGAAACACAAAGTCAGTAAAGTTAAATAATAAGTAATAAATAAAGAAAGAACCTCCGGTCGTTATTACAGCCGGAGGTTCTTTTCAGGAGAGGTTAGCAGCAGCAGTCATTGTTGTTGCTGCATCCGCAGCCGCCGTTGTTGCCGCTGAAGAGTCCGCCGTTGCCGCCGCAGCAGCAGAGAATGAGGATAAGAAGGATTATCCATGTGCAGTTATTGCATCCCATTGTCGTGACCTCCTTTCGTTCTTACATCAACATACTATGGCGAAAGGTCAAAATCGGTTACAGAAAAAATATAAATTTTCCTATGTCAAAAGTGAGCAAAAATGAGATAATCAAAGAAAAAACTTAAAACAATTAGAAAAAAACAGCTAATTTAAAACTTCGGGGAATTATTTAAACTCAAAAACTGATTTTGACTATCTTTGACCTTTGACGAAAGGTCAAAATGCTCCTATAATAATGGTCGAAAGGTCAAAGATAGTCAAAGTTAAACGAAAGTCAAAAATATAGATTCACAAGGAGGTGCCGAAGATGAATCTCAGCAATATGATAGCGGACCTGATTTTGGATATGATGTCCGAAAGCGGTCAGACAGAAATTCAGCGCAACGAGCTTGCGGAAAAGGTGGGATGTGTACCGAGCCAGATAAACTATGTAATTTCTTCACGTTTTACTCCGGAACACGGCTACATAGTCGAAAGCCGAAGAGGCGGCGGAGGATATATTAAAATTACAAGGGCGAAAGCCGATAAAGGTATGGCAATAATGCATACGGTCAATAATATCGGCGACACTCTGGATGAAAAAACCTGCCGTGCCCATATCTATAATCTCTATTATCAGAATATGATTTCAGAGGGAGCGGCAAAGCTCATGACTGCGGCAACCTGCGGAAATGTTTTCAGGAACATACCGGCAGAGTATGAAGGTCAGGCAAGAGCGGCAATATTCAAGCAAATGCTTCTTACAACTTTAAAATAACAAATTAATTTCATTCGGGAGGTAATATATATGTTGTGTCAAAACTGTGGAAAAAATGAAGCTACTACTCATGTAAAGAGAATAATAAACGGCAGTACTTCTGAATATCATCTTTGTCAGAACTGCGCATCAAAGCTGGGTTACGGAGATTTCTTCGGAGGCTTCGATGATTTCGGATTCGGAGGACTTTTCGGAAACCTCTTCTCTCAGGGTCAGAGCTTAATGGGAGATACCTCATCTTCGGCTCTGCGCTGTGAAAAGTGCGGTTCCACATTCCGTGATATTGCAGAAAGCGGCAAGGTAGGATGCGCCGATTGCTACCGGATTTTCAAAGACAGGCTTATGCCGTCTCTTCAGAAAATTCACGGCAGAACAAAGCACATAGGAAAATCGCCTTCGGGAGTTGTTCCTGGACCTGAAAAACAGCTTGAAGATCTTAAAGGAAAACTTCAGAAAGCCATAGAAACACAGAATTTTGAAGAAGCTGCAAAGCTTCGTGACCAGATCAAATCAATGGAGCAGGAGGGATAAATTATGAAAAAGTGGTATACATCATCAGGAGACAACAGCGATGTTGTAATGAGTACAAGAATACGTCTTGCCAGAAACCTTCATGAATATCCTTTCCCGGCAAGACTTGATCAAAAGGGCGAAACCCAGGTTTGCGAAAAGGTCAGAGATGCCCTCTTCGGCGGCAACAGCCACATGAAAGATGAATTTGCCTACATCAAAATGGATTCCCTCAGTGAGACGGAAGCCGTTGCCCTTGCAGAAAAGCATCTTATCAGTCCTGAGTTTGCATCTGAAAGAGCAGGCAGAGCCCTTATTCTTAATAAGGATGAAAGCGTTTCCATAATGCTCTGTGAAGAAGATCATGTAAGGATTCAGGTTATGGCTCCGGGTCTTGATATGGAGGGAGCTTATGAAACTGCTGATAAAATAGATACGCTTCTTGATTCAGCCTTGGGCTTTGCATTCGATGAGAATTTAGGTTATCTTACCCAGTGTCCCACAAATCTCGGAACAGGTATGAGAGCTTCCGTAATGCTTCATCTTCCCGCTCTTACAGCCTGCGGTCAGATAGGTAAACTTGCCTCAACTGTTTCAAAGCTTGGCCTTACAATCAGAGGCAGCTACGGCGAAGGCAGTGAAACAAAAGGCGATTTCTATCAGCTTAGCAATCAGGTAACTTTGGGAATTTCAGAAAAAGCCGCAATGGATAATCTTAAATCCATCACCATGCAGCTTGTAGAGCGTGAACGTAATCTCCGTAAGGAAATGATAGGTTCCGCTCAGATACAGGATAAAATTTTCAGAGCTTACGGCGTACTTAAATATTCAAGAGTTCTCAGCAGCGCCGAATTTATGGAGCTTATTTCCCTTGTAAGGCTTGGCGCATGCGAAAAGCTTCTTGATATTTCACAGGAAAATATCAGCGAGGTTATTTCCGCTGCACAGCCTGCATCCCTTATTCTTGCAAAAGGAGAAAATGCTGAAACACAGCAAAGGGATATCAGCCGAGCAGAGCTTGTAAGAACAAAGCTCGGTTAAAAGTCAGAATTTAAGTTTTAGATATATGATATATACAAATAAGGAGGAATGTATATGTACAAATTCACAGGTTTCACAGAGAAGGCCAATGCCGCCCTTAACGCAGCAATAACAGCGGCGGAAAATTTAGGTCATACCTATGTGGGCAGCGAACACCTTCTTATGGGTCTTTTACAGGATACCACCGGAGTTGCAGGAGCAGCTCTTTCAGCACGAGGCGTAACAGCCGAAAAAATAGAGGAACTTATTAAAAAGACAATCGGCATCGGCAGTCCCACAAGTCTTACCCCCGGTGATTTTACACCGAGAAGCAAGAATATTGTGGAAAGCTCAATTGCCGTAGCAAGAACAGCAGGACTCAGCTATGTAGGTACGGAGCATCTTCTCTTTGCATTGCTCCGTGAGGAAAACAGCTGTGCTGTAAGCTTCCTTAATCAGCTTGGAGTAAGAGCTTCTGAGCTTATGGAAGATATGAGCAAGTCCTATTCCGCAGGAGAAACTCAGGGAAAGGGCGGAGCTTTCGGACGCAAAAACGAAAAGACCAATACACCCACCCTTGAGCAGTTCGGCAGAGACCTTACCAAAATGGCTCAGCAGAACCTTATTGACCCTGTTATCGGCAGACAGAAAGAAATTGAAAGGGTTATTCAGATACTCAGCAGACGTACAAAGAATAATCCCTGTCTTATCGGTGAACCCGGCGTAGGTAAAACAGCTATTGCCGAGGGTCTTGCACTTAAAATAACAAAAGGTGAGGTTCCGGAACTTCTTAAGGATAAAAGGGTTATTTCCCTTGACCTTACAGGTATGGTAGCCGGCACAAAGTACAGGGGCGATTTTGAAGAGAGAATCAAGACCGCACTTGACGAAGTTAAAAAAGCCGGAGATGTAATCCTCTTCATAGACGAAATCCATACTCTTATCGGAGCGGGTGCAGCAGACGGTGCAGTTGATGCCGCAAACATCCTTAAACCTTCTCTTGCAAGAGGTGAAATTCAGGTAATCGGTGCAACTACTCTTGACGAGTACCGTAAGCACATCGAAAAGGATGCAGCACTTGAAAGAAGATTCCAGCCTGTAACAGTAGGCGAACCTACTGAGGAAGAGGCAATCGAAATCCTTAAAGGACTTCGTGATAAATATGAGGCTCACCATAAGGTAAAGATTACAGATGACGCTATTTATGCGGCTGTTAAGATGTCATCAAGATATATTGCCGACAGATATCTGCCTGATAAGGCTATCGACCTTGTAGATGAGGCAGCTTCACGTGTAAGGCTCAGCGCCTTTACAGCCCCCCCTGACCTTAAAGCCATGGAGGATAAGATAAAAGCTATCGGTGAGGAAAAACAGTCCGCTGTAAACAATCAGGACTTTGAGCGTGCCGCAACTCTCAGAGATGAGGAAAAGGAGCTTAAAGAGAAGTATGAGGCTGAAAAGTCAAGCTGGCAGGAGAAAAACGCCCGCACAACCGGCGAAGTAGGTACTGCTGAAATAGCAGAAATTGTTTCCAGCTGGACGGGTATCCCCGTAGTACAGCTTACCCAGGAAGAGAGCCAGAGACTTCTTCATCTGGAAGAAGAGCTTCATAAGCGCATAGTCGGTCAGCATGAGGCAGTTGCCGCAGTTTCAAAGGCTATACGCAGAAGCAGGGTAGGTCTTAAAGATCCCAAGAGGCCAATTGGTTCCTTTATCTTCCTCGGTCCTACCGGTGTAGGTAAAACAGAGCTTTGCAAGGCACTTGCAGCTGCAATGTTCGGCGATGAAAACGCAATGATTCGTCTTGATATGTCCGAGTATATGGAGAAGCATACGGTTTCCCGTCTTGTAGGTTCACCTCCCGGATATGTTGGATTTGAAGAGGGTGGACAGCTTACTGAAAAAGTTCGCCGTAAACCCTATTCAGTAATCCTCTTTGATGAAATCGAAAAGGCTCATCCCGATGTATTCAACATGATGCTTCAGATTCTTGATGACGGTATCCTTACCGATTCACAGGGCAGACGTGTTGATTTCAAGAACTGCATTATCATCATGACCTCAAACGTAGGCGCAAAGCTTATTACGGAAACCAAGTCAGATCTCGGTTTCTCCTCAGGCAGTGCAGAGCGCAGCGACGATAAAATCCGTGAGACTGTTCTCGGCGAGCTTAAGAGAACATTCAGACCTGAGTTCCTCAACCGTGTTGATGATATAATCGTTTTCCATCAGCTTAAGAAAGAGGAAATCAAGGAAATTGCCGTAAGAATGCTGGGCATCCTTTCAGAGAGAGTTAAAGGTATGGATATTACCGTTACTTTCGATGACGGCGCAGCGGAGAAGATTGCCGATGCAGGATTTGACCCGGTCTACGGAGCAAGACCTCTGAGAAGAGCTATTCAGACAGAAATTGAAGATAAGCTTTCCGAAGAGATGCTTGAAGGCAAGGTAAAAGCCGGCGAAAGCTACATCTGCAAGGCTGACGAAAAAGGCTTTGTATTCGAGAATACAAAATCCGATTCTTCCGAAGAGCCGAAAGAGGAATAAAAAATAAATTTTTAAACAGAATCCTCCCGTGAAAATTATCTCACGGGAGGGTTTTTGTGTTTTAAAAGCTCCAAAACCATGGATACAAAATGTAGCATGGCCTATTTTGACTGATTATTAAAAATAAACCTATTGATTTTTATATTTTTAAACAATACACTGATAATGAAAAAAGATAATTTGAGTTAAATAAAAATCTAAAACAATATTAATAAGAGCAAGTTTATAACTAATTTTTGAATAGGAGGAGATAACAATGGGTTATGGTTCAATTAGTTAAATAGTGTGTATTATACTTTCCGATAATAAGTTGATTATAATTTGACATAAACAGCAGTACAAAAGAAATCAGGTGATTTTATGAAGGAAAATAAATTCTATAAAATTTCCGATAAAATTTTCTTAGCAGTAACGTGTTTAATGATTATTTTTTCTGTATTAAGCATTATTCAATATAGCATAGGTTATGTTGGTATAGTCACAGAAGAAACTGTATTGTATTGCAGTATAATGTATGGTACTCCTATGATGATATTTGTTGGTGCCATCACAGTTTCGGTACAGTTTTTATTTATTGCTGCACGTTTCAAAGAAATTGGGTATAATGAAGGCAATAAGTTTTTAATTACAATTTTGATTCTAAATATTATTATAGAATTCTTTTGGATTCCGTTTTGGTATTATGATGCATTTTTAAGATGGCCCATATATATATTTGTTTTAGCGGCAGTCATAGCAATAATTGCTCTTTTATTACAGTTTAAGTTAATTATTTCGCATTTTAAAAAGCTGAAAGGAATAACAGATAACAGATTAATAATTGCACTTTTGCTGTTAAATATCATTTTGGAATTTATTTTAATTCCTTTTTTCCATTTTTTTGATATGCAGGAAATATTTTATTTCTGGTTTCCATTTATTCCGTTTATAGCACAGGCCACAAAGAAAGCTTTCCGTAAGGGTTCTGATAAACTTTTAACTTTTGTAACATGGTTTATGGGCATTATTTTTGTAGCAGCCGTTATTATTGCTGTATTAGAATATAACTGTGTGATGCCGCATGCACCTAGACCTATTACTAATATCGCTATGGCTTTGGATACCCCTGTGACATTGATTCTTACAGCGTTAACTATTTTAGCTCAGTTAATGTTTATTTTGTCCCACATAAAATTGCTGAAAGGTAATCCGGAAGGTATGTTTATAATTACTATTTTAATTTTAAATATTATCCTTGAAGTACCCGTAGTTGCATTTTTATGTGCGTTTTACCTCCAATTTATATTCTATTTATGGGTTCCAATTGTTTTGTTTGCTGCTGAGTTTACAAAGAAAAGATTCTTTAAAGCAGAAGAAAAGTAAGAGAAACAAAATGAAAACGGCAGAGCCGCTTTAGCGGTTCTGCCGTTACTTTTATAAGTGATTATATCCGTATTTTCTCATAAACGCAGGATAATCGAAAAGTGAAATATCAAGGTCAACGCTTCCTGAAATTCCCGTTACTTTTCCTGAGTCAGTGTACTGCCACATCTGATATGTGTAGGGGAAGTTTGTCTGTTCAATATAGTGTGCAAGCCAGATGTCAAACTTTCCGTTTATTCTCGAAAACTCCATTTCGTCAAGGAGCCAGGACTTACTTGCGTAGATTGTGGGATAATATCCGTTGTTCTTTATTCTCTCACAAAACGCTATTGCAAAATCTGTACGCTGCTTGTCCGTAAGTCCGTGAGTACGTGCTGCCGGGTCTGATACATATTCCGTATCAAAGGCGATGGGATATGTAAGCTTATATCCTTTAATGGCTTTAAGTACAAAGTCAGCCTCGAGAATGGCTTCTTCAACGGTTATTGCCTGGGAATAGAAGTAAACTCCGCAGTCAAGACCGGCCGCTGTTGCACCCTCAATGTTTTTAACAAAATCAGAGTCAAGGTAAAGTCCGCCCTGAGTGTAGCCTCTGTATCCGACTCTTATCATAACGTAATCAACGCCTGATGCTTTGACCTTTTTCCAGTCAATGTTTCCCTGAGCATAAGATACGTCAATTCCGACCTTTGAGGAAAGTACACCTTTTGAATCGAAGTAATACTTTTTACCCTGAATAACCTGCCAGCCGGTGACGGGCTTTCCGTTTTGATAAAGATAGGTTTTGCCGTCATAAATATACCATCCATTTGTCGGAGGAGTCGGCGGCTTCTCGGTAGGTGGTTCTGTAGGGGTTTCTGTTGGTTTTTCGGTGGGCTTTTCTGTTCCATCTTCAGTTGGAGATTCCGTTGGCTTTTCCGTAGGTTTCTCAGTAGGCTTTTCAGCAGGCTCTTCTGGGTCTACAGCGGGAGGAGGAGTGTCTACGTCAACGGTATCATCTCCTACAGTATCTCCGGGACCCTGGGGACGCTGATTTTCAGGATCCTCTTTTATACCCTCTTCGTCCATTACAAAATCCGGGTTTCCGATGACTTCATCGGCATCAAGATGTATATTTTCATTGTCGAGCATTTCGTCTTCTGCATAATTTTCGGTTTCAAAAATATCGGACGGCAGCAAAAGATTTGAGCTTTCGCTTTCACCGAATACAGCGCTTCCCGCAAAAGCTTCGCTGTCTTCAACAGGAATATGAGCTGCACTCATGAAGAAAATCGAAAGAAAAATCAGAAGTACCGAAACGACAATTTTAAGTTCTCTCGGCAATGTGTTTTCCTCCTCAGAAATAAAGTACTTTTAAAATAATAACATAATTCGTGGTACTGTACAATAAATCTGACAAGAAAAACACTGCCAAATAATGGAGAGAAAAATAGTATGGATTAAATATCTTTATAATTAATAGTTTAAAATTTAAATAAGAAAGATAAATTTTTCATAAATAAAGAGTCGTTGATTAATTGCAAGAGCTAAAAAGTTGTGTTAAAATAATCTTTAAAGGCAAATTCTATTGATATTGAAATACCGACTTTGTTGCAAAAAACAGGATGTTGCCAAAAATAAGGAGGACTGGAATGGAAAGCATTATTGATTACATTGAAAACACTTTAAAAGATGTTCCCGATGAAGAGAATTCCCTTTATCGCTATAAGCGCAGAGTTTTCGACAGTATGACAGAGCGTGCTAATGAAATTGCTCAGAGCGGTTTAAAAGATGAAAAGGTGCTCAGTGATCTCGTTATAAGTGAGCATCCTGATTTAAAAGAGGAATACAGAAAATTTTATTTGGCAGATCGTGAAAAAAGAAAGACCAAAAATTTCAGGGAATTTTTGGCTGTCGGTTCTGTCTGTTATATACTTTTACTTACAGCTATATATCTTGGGGTAAGCTTTCTTACGCATAACTGGGCGCAAAGCTGGCTTATTATGCTTGGAGGAATCACTGTTTTAGTTGATTATCTTTTCAGCGTTGCAGTTAGGGACATAAGCCGTATGCGAAGAATTTTTCATCCTATTGCCCGTGTACTAATAGCATTTAATATTATGCTTACAGCAACGTTTATCTTCCTTTGCTGTGTTGTTATTTTACACATACCCATGAGCTGGATTATTTATCTTGTAGCGGTGATTGTGCTTTTTGCAGCAGATGCCCTTTTCCTGGCACTTACCAAAAGAAAGCTTGCAATTATAAATTATCTTCTCTATATACCTGCTGCAATGTCAATGCTTTATGTAATACTTGGTGTACTTGAAGTAATTGCATGGGATCCGGGCTGGCTGCTGATGATTCTTGCAGTAATAATTGATATCTTGATTGTTGTAGGCATTGCCGTAGAAAATTCAAAATATATATACAGACAGGAGGTTGAGGACGTATGGAACGAAAATTAAATGCTGAGCTTTGGGATAAAATGCATTATCTGTTCCGTGATTTCAACGACCGAATGGTTCACGTTGAGCTCCATTATGATTATGAAATCAATATAGAAGCCCTTAAAACAGTCCTCATCTGCTTTTTTGAAAAGGCTCCTGTACTTCATTCAAGCTTTACGGATAATCATATAACTCCTTACTGGAGTGTAAAAAACTATAAAATAGAGGATGTGCTGACTGTTTCAAGGCCGGAGAATGTGGAAGAAGCCGTCAACGAATTTCTTACACAGTATATACCTCCCGAGAGCGATTTGCAGATGAAGGTCGCCGTATTTTTCTATGAGGGAAAATCTGTGCTGTGCATAGTTGAAAATCATATGTGCATGGACGGCGGAGATTTTAAATATTTCCTCAAAGCCCTTTGTAAGAACTATAACGACTATGTTGAAAGAGGTATAAGTCCTATTGATTTAAGGCATGGTACACGTTCTTATGATGCAGTGTATTCCGACTTTACCCCTACGGAAAAGCGTATGGCTCAGAATCTTTATAAGAATGTCTGCGCCAAGGATAATCATAAATTTCCTCTTACTCCCGACAGCATAAGGGATAAGTCTTTTATAGCAAAGAGGAAAATTGATGCCGACCGCTTTTTGAAGATCAAACAAGTTGGCAAAAAACATGGTGCAACAATAAATGATATGCTTGTAGCAGCTTATTTTTACAGTCTTTACGAGCTTGCCGGATATGATAAAAGCGAAAGCGTTACAATTTCCTGCGCCATTGACTTAAGACGTCACATACATGATGTAAGCGAACAGGGCATGACGAACCATACTGCATTTATGCAGTGTTCCATTCCCGAAAGAGGCAGAGATATTTTTGAGACTCTCCAATATGTTGTGCACAGCTCCAACAGATTTAAAAAGGATAAATTCATGGGTCTGTACGGACTCCCGCTGCTCAATTTCGGTTATAAACTGCTTCCTCATGCGGCATCGGAAGAGATTATAAAAATCGGATATTCAAATCCGCTTCTTGCAATGAGCAATATCGGTATACTTGAAGCCGATAAACTTTCCCTTGAGGGACATGAGCCTTTTGACGGATTTATGACCGGCGCTGTTAAGTATAAGCCCTATGTGCTTCTTTCAGCTACTTCTCTTAAAAACGTACTTACACTTTCCATGTGTGTAAGAGGCAACGATACCGATAAGGAAACAGTAGAACTTTTCTTCGACCTTATGGAGAAGAATATAGATACTCTTATTGCTCAGGCTGACTGAAGCTTTTAAAAGTATTATTTAATATACTACTGCAAAAAATTAAGCCTTCGATTGATCAGTTTCAATCGAAGGCTTTTTTTAGTTTGTTTTATGGTTATTTTGAAATTGAATTAAGCAGTCCGCCTTTTTCGATGATGTTCTGAATAAAGGGCGGGAAAGGCTCAGCCTGATATGTTTTTCCGGTGGTATTGTTTGTGATGATTCCTGTGTCGAAATCAACGCTTACATCGTCGCCGTTTTTAATATCCTTTGAAGCCTCTTCGCACTCGAGAATTGCAAGACCGATGTTGATTGCATTTCTGTAAAAAATACGTGCAAAGGTTGCAGCTATAACGCAGGAGATACCGGAAGCCTTAATAGCAATAGGTGCGTGCTCTCTGGAAGAACCGCAGCCAAAGTTACGGTCGGCAACCATGATGTCGCCTGCCTTTACGTTCTTGACAAACTCAGTGTCAATATCCTCCATGCAGTGAGCGGCAAGCTCTTTGGGGTCTGCTGTGTTAAGGTAACGTGCAGGAATAATAACGTCTGTGTCAACGTTGCTGCCGTACTTGTGAACTCTACCTTGTACTTTCATGGTTTAGCCTCCTTATATTTTGTCGGGGTCGGCGATGTAACCTGCAACTGCGCTTGCTGCTGCAACGGCAGGGCTTGCAAGATATACTTCGCTTTCGGGGTGACCCATTCTGCCTACGAAGTTGCGGTTTGTTGTTGCAACGGCACGTTCACCCTTTGCAAGTATGCCCATGTGTCCGCCAAGGCAGGGACCACATGTAGGTGTGCTTACAACTGCTCCGGCTTCTACAAATATTTCGGTAAGACCTTCTCTGATGCAGTCAAGATAAATCTTCTGTGTTGCGGGGATAACGATTGTTCTTACGTTTTTATTGACTTTTCTGCCCTTGAGAATGGCAGCAGCTGCACGCATATCTTCCATTCTTCCGTTGGTGCAGGAACCGATAACAACCTGATCAATCATAACCTCTTCGGGCTTAATCTCATCAATTGTCTTTGTGTTCTCGGGAAGGTGGGGGAATGCAACTGTGGGACGAAGAGCTGAAAGATCGATTTCAACAACCTCATCGTACTGAGCGTCTTCATCAGCCTCAAATACTTTGTATTCTCTCTTTGCTCTTTCCTTTACGTATTCAAGAGTTACGTCGTCAACAGGGAAAATTCCGTTTTTGGCTCCGCCTTCAATTGCCATGTTTGCAATGCACAGACGGTCATCCATTGAAAGGTGCTGAACGCCTTCACCGCAGAATTCAAGTGAACGGTAAAGTGCGCCGTCAACACCGATTTTTCCGATAAGGTGAAGTATAACATCCTTACCGCTTACGTTTTTAGCAGGCTTGCCTTTAAGTACAACCTTTATTGCAGAGGGAACCTTGAACCAGGCTTTGCCTGAAATCATTCCGGCAGCCATATCAGTTGAACCGACACCTGTTGAGAATGCTCCAAGTGCGCCGTAGGTGCAGGTGTGTGAGTCTGCGCCGATTACGGTGTCACCGGGAAGAACGATTCCTTTTTCGGGGAGAAGAGCGTGCTCAATGCCCATCTGACCAACATCAAAATAGTTGTCAATATCGTATTTGCCGGCAAATTCTCTTACCTGCTTGCAGTGCTGAGCGGATTTGATGTCCTTGTTAGGAGTGAAGTGATCCATAACAAGGGCAATTCTGCTTTTATCAAAAACAGAAGTTGCGCCGCAGCGTTCAAACTCGTTAATTGCAACGGGAGAGGTAACGTCGTTTCCCAGAACAATATCGAGCTTTGCCTCGATGAGCTGACCTGCCTTTACCTCAGGCAGACCGGCATGAGCGGCGAGAATTTTTTGCGTCATAGTCATTCCCATAAAAAATTCCTCCGTAAATTTAATGTGATGAAAACCGCTTTTGTGCGGATAAATTATTCAGGAAGAGAGTCCTCGTCATCGTTGATGCTTACATCTCCGCTTGCAAGAGCAGTGATACCGGAGCGTGAAAGCTCAACTATGTGATGCTGAGAAATAGCCTCGATGAATTCGTCAATTGTAGCTGATTCACCTGTAAGCTCAGCGGTGATTGTCTTGTGGCCGATGTCTCTGACTCTTGCGCCGAATTTAAGGAGAGTTTTAAGTACGGCGGGACGGTCTTTATTGAGAGCACGAACCTTTACGAAAAGGAGTTCGCTGGAGGTTGTCTTTCCGTCCTCAAGGCGGATAACCTTCTGAACGTCCTCAAGCTTTAAAAGCTGCATTTCAATCTGGCGGAAAGTGGCGGGATCAGCCTGAGAAACGATTGTCATTCTTGAAAATTCGGGATTTTCAGTCTGAGAAACCGTAAGGCTCTGAATATTGAATCCACGTCTTGCAAAAAGTCCGGCAACTCTAAGAAGCACACCGGAGTGGTTGTTTACAAGAGCTGAAAGAGCTAATCTGTCTGTCATTTTTTATTCTCCTTTCCCGATATTAATAGCACATCTCGTCGATAGTATCCTGAACTGCTCCTCCGGGAGGAATCATAGGCAGAACGGATGCGTCGTGAGCGATGCGGCAGTCGATGAGAACGGGACCGTGAAGGTCAAGAGCCTTTTTGATAACGGGCTCAATATCTTCGGGCTTTTCAATCTTCATACCGTTTATGCCGAAAGCCTCTGCAAGCTTTACGAAATCTGTCTTACGGTGAGGGTCGGTCTGAGAATAGCGCCTGCCATAGAATACGGTCTGCCACTGACGAACCATTCCGAGAACCTCATTGTTCATAAGAACAATTACAACGGGGATGTTGTAAGAAGCGAGAGTGGTCATCTCATTAAGGTTCATGTGGAAGCTGCCGTCACCGGTAATAAGGACAACCTGCTTATCCTTCTGACCCATCTGAGCTCCGATTGCAGCACCAAGGCCGAAGCCCATTGTACCGAGTCCGCCGGAGGTTACGAGAGTGCGGGGCAGACGGAAATTATAATACTGAGCTGCCCAAAGCTGATGCTGTCCGACATCGGTGGCGATGATTGTATCATCGGGAGTAAGTTTGTCAATAGTAGTAATAATATCCATGGGGTTTACGTAACCCTCGAAATCTACTCTCTTGTAAGGCTTCTTGATTTCGCTGAGCTCTTTAATCCACTGGTCGTGGTTAGCTTCGGGAAGCATATCGTAAAGTGCTCCCAGAACCTGCTTTAAGTCGCCTCTTACATGGCAGTGAGAGAAAACGTTTTTATCCATTTCAGCAGGATCGATATCGATGTGGATGATTTTAGCATTAGGTGCGAACATTGCACGGTTTCCGGCAACTCTGTCAGAGAAGCGTGCACCGGCTGTAATAAGAACGTCGCAGTCATGGGCTGCTTTGTTTGCTACAAAGCGTCCGTGCATTCCTATAAGTCCCATGTAGAGGGGATTGTCATAGGGGAATCCACCAAGACCCATCATTGAGGATGTAACGGGAATCTGAACCTTTTCTGCAAGTTTAAGCAGTTCAGGTGAAGCGTTTGAGGAAATAAGTCCGCCGCCTATGTAGAAAAGAGGCTTCTTAGCTTCTTTGATGATTTCTGCTGCACGCTCGAGAGCGCTTATCTTTGCGGGTTTTGTCTCAAGAGGCTTAACGGGAGGAGCGGGAGTATATTCTGTCTCTGCTCCTGTAACGTCCTTTGTAACGTCAACGAGAACGGGCCCCTTTCTGCCTGATGAAGCTATTTTGAAAGCTGCACGGAGAGTGGGAACAAGATCGTTGATGTCTTTAACAATAAAGTTATGCTTTGTTATAGGCATTGTAACACCTGTAATGTCGATTTCCTGGAAAGAGTCTCTTCCGAGAGAGGGAACGGGAACGTTGCCTGTAATTGCAACAAGGGGAATGGAGTCCATGTAAGCGTTAGCAATACCTGTAACAAGGTTTGTTGCGCCGGGGCCGGATGTTGCAATAACAACGCCGGTTTTACCTGTAACTCTTGCGTATCCGTCTGCCGCATGAGCTGCTCCCTGTTCATGAGCGGTAAGAATGTGATTGATTTTTCCGCCGTACTGATACAGTGCGTCATATATGTTAAGAACCGAGCCGCCCGGATAACCGAAAACGGTGTCAACGCCCTGTTCGAGCAGAACTTCGATTATAGCTCTTGCACCTGTCATTTTCATTTTAATTCCTCCTGTAAAATAGATAGAAATATTCCGAGCGGTGGGGCGAAAATGTTCAAAAAAATCTCCGTCTCACAAAAGAGACGAAGATAAAAAACTCCGTGGTACCACTCTTATTGTCTGAATAAATCAGACCGCTCAGCGCATCGGGCAAAATGCCGAATGCAGGCCCCCGTTAACGGAGGGAATCCGTCGCTCCTACTTGCCGAAGCTTTCAGATTGAAGCTGGTGGGGTGACATTCACATGATTTTTGCAGCCGCCTCGCACCAACCGGCGGTTCTCTGAATACTCCAATCAGGTTACTATCCCCGTCATTGCCTTTAAAATATTAAGCTAATGCTATCACTTTTATTTAGCTTTGTCAATAGAAAAAGCTGTGCACTTTAGTGCTTTGTAGCAATTGCAGTATGAAGCGGCTAAGTAGGAAAATTTTTTGTAGAAAAAAGTGATACAATATATAATAAGCAGAGAAATACGCCATATTCTTTATAAGAAAAAACGGGATTTTTAAGAAATTGTATGTAAAAAAGTGATTTTTTTTTTAATAAATTTCAAAAAAAGTTCATCAATGTATATTTGAACATTGTATAATTGAAACGGAAAATAAAGTAGGAGGGTTTTATATGACTGCCGAAAAAATACTTGTTGTTGACGATGACGTTAACATTTGCGAACTTTTAAGATTATACCTTGAAAAAGACGGTTACAGTGTGATAATTGTAAACGACGGAATGGAGGCAATTTCAGCATTTCAGGACAGTAAGCCTGACCTTGTACTTCTGGACATCATGCTTCCGAAGCTTGACGGATGGCAGGTTTGCCGTGAAATCAGAAAGACTTCCGATACTCCCATAATCATGCTTACCGCTAAGGGTGAAACATTCGATAAAGTGCTCGGCCTTGAGCTCGGTGCCGATGACTATGTTGTAAAGCCTTTTGATGCAAAAGAGGTTGTAGCAAGAGTCAAGGCAGTGCTTCGCCGCACAGGAGGCAATCCTACAGAGACTGTCAAAGAGGTTCGTTATGATAAGCTTGTAATCAATCTTACTAATTACGAGCTGAGAGTAAACGGTGAACAGATAGATACTCCGCCAAAAGAGCTTGAGCTTATCTATCACCTTGCAAGCAATCCAAACCGTGTATTCACCCGTGATCAGCTTCTTGATGAGGTATGGGGATTTGATTACTACGGAGATTCGAGAACCGTTGACGTTCATGTTAAGCGCTTGAGGGAAAAGCTTGAGGGCGTTTCAGACAAATGGATGCTTAAAACTGTTTGGGGCGTAGGCTATAAATTTGAAACCCACGACTGATTGAGGTTCGGGAGGGTTACAGATGTCAGCCAATGCTAATAAGAGAAAGAATATATTTACAAAATATTTTACCGTTATATCTTTCATAGTTTTTATCTGTCTTGCAGTTGTTGGAACTTTTCTTCTCTTTTTTATATCTGATTACTGGCAGAAAGAGAAAGCGGAGTTACTCAGTGAAAATGCAAAAAGCATTTCCCAGAGTATGTCAAGTTTAATTGAGAGTGAAACCATAGAAACAGACAGAATGGATACTTATCTTCTCATGTATCATTCTATGAGGCTCATTTCAACTGCAATTGATGCCGATATTTTTATATGTGATACCAGTGGAGATGTAGTTGTCTGCGGAGATTCTACGGACTACACTCACCTTGTTCAGGATTGCCCTGTGCATGGTGATATGCAGATTCCCCAGGGTGTTCTGGTGTCAAATGTGACAAAGGGACAGGCCGAGATGACAACTTTAGGCGGAGTATACAATGCCCCACGTCTTGTAGTAGGGGAAACCGTAATGTCCCACGGACGTCCGGCGGCTTACGTTTTTGCGGTTCAGTCAAGCAATGCAAGTGTACGGCCGTATATTTTGGACATACTTAAAATGTTTTTATTTTCCGCTCTGTTTTCACTTATAATAGCATTCATAGCGGTTTATGTTCTTACTTATAATATGGTAAGACCTTTGCGGGATATGTCAAAAGCCACAAAAGCATTTGCAAAGGGAGATTTCACATACAGAGTCCAGATTAGAGGAAATGACGAACTCAGCGATCTTTCTGAAGCATTTAACTCTATGGCTAAGTCTCTTGGCGTTTTAGAAGCTTCAAGGCGAAGTTTTGTAGCAAATGTATCACATGAGCTTAAAACGCCTATGACTACTATCGGAGGATTCATTGACGGAATACTTGACGGCACAATCCCGCCGGAAAAGGAAGAGTATTATCTTAAAAAAGTTTCCGATGAGGTAAGAAGGCTTTCAAGACTTGTAATGACAATGCTTAATATGTCCAAGATTGAGGCAGGCGAGCTTAAAATTAAGCCTTCAAAGTTTGATATATCCCAGCGTATATTCCAGGTGCTTATTGCTTTTGAACAGAATATTGATAAAAAGCATATAGAGATAAAAGGTCTTGACTCTATGGAAAGCGTCTTTGTAGAAGCCGATGAGGATATGATACATCAGGTTATCTATAACCTTGTGGATAACGCTGTTAAATTTACTCCGGAAAACGGATGCATAACAGTTTCCGCCGTTACAGACGGTGACAGAGTATTTGTAAGAATACGCAATTCCGGTGAAGGAATTCCTTCTGAAGAGGTAAGCCGTATTTTTGAACGCTTCTATAAAGTGGATAAATCAAGAAGCTTTGATGTAAAGGGTGCAGGTCTTGGTCTTTATATTGTAAAGAGCATAATAGATATGCACGGCGGACAGATAACCGCAAGAAGCCAGCAGGGAGAATATACGGAATTTGTATTCTGGCTCCCTTCAAATTTTTCAGGTAATTAATGGTTTTATTAAAAATTTGTTTACCGTATAAATATAGTTATGTAAAAACCGTAGTTTATTATTAGACCATAAACTACAAGGAGGTATTCCCAAATGAACGAATGGGATAACAATTATAATAATAATTCATCCGGTTCGGATAACACCCCGCCGGAAGAAAACTATGAAAACAAAAATATAGCCGAAAATCAATCCGATGCTTCCCAGGAAAAGGAAGTTGTAATTGAAAATCCTTATGAGAAGAAAGAGCAAAGATTTACTTCCGGCAGCAGCTACAACAGTTATCAGAACGGATACTCAAATGCAGGATATCAGGGTTACAATAATCAGACCTATGGTTCTCCTGCACCTCCGGTTCCTGATGAGCCGGAAAAGAAGAGCAAAGGTCCTAAAGTTGCTGTTGCCCTTGTGATCATACTTTCTATTGTAGCTGTTGTAGCTATGATTTTAGGTGTGATCGGCATTCAGAACAAGGAAGAAGGACAGTCGGATAATTCAAATAACAATTCTCCGACGCTGAGTCTTGAGGAATCTCAGGGTGAAGGTGAAATTTCTGAGGACGGAATTTCCTCGGTAAGTGTTGCTGAGGATGTAAGACAATCTGTCGTTGGCGTCACTGTTTACCTTAACAATCAGGTTGTAAGTGAAGGTTCAGGTATCATAATGGATTCAAATGATACTAAATACACTTATATTATTACCTGTGCCCATGTTATTAATATGGAGAACAGTGCAATTGAAGTACAGCTTCTTGACGAGACAACTTACAGAGCTACTATTGTAGGATACAGCACAAGAGATGATATTGGTGTTCTTAAAATTGAAGCTCAGGGGCTCCACGCAGCAAAGTTTGCCGATTCCGATGATCTTAAAGTAGGCGAGAGAGTTTATGCTGTAGGTAACCCTGGCGGAGCAGAGTTCTTCGGTTCCTTTACAGGCGGATTTGTTTCTGCAATTGACCGTACTATTTCTACAAACTCTATTGGTTATACAATGCAGTGCATCCAGCACGATGCAGCTATTAACCCCGGTAACTCAGGCGGAGCTCTTGTAAACAGCAACGGATATGTTGTAGGAATCAACTCTTCAAAAATTGCCAGTGAGGAATATGAAGGCATGGCATTTGCAATCCCGATTACTTCTGCAAAGAAAGTAATTGATTCAATTATTGCAAACGGATATGTTCCCAATCAGCCAAAGCTTGGTATTACCTATTCAGCTGCATCTCAGAACCAGACCTATTCAATGATTGTACAGCTTCAAAAGCTTCCTGCCGGTACAATTATTGTAAGAGAAATTCAGGATGACAGCTCCCTTGTAAACACCGATCTTCAGGTAGGCGATATGATTACAGCTGTTAACGGCAAAGAGATGACTTCTTCAAATGTACTTGCTGATGTCATTGAAAGCGGAAAAGTTGGAGATAAAATTACTCTTTCAGTATGCCGTGTAGACAGGAATTTTGATATTAAAGAGTTTACTGTTGAAGCAACTCTTGTAGAAGACAAGAGTGACGCAAACGCAGTTCAGACATCAAATCAGGATCAGTAAATTTAAAAATAGAAATAAAACTTTATTGCCTTATTAGGCAAAGGATTATTATAATAATACCATGATTGAAATCTTATCATATCGCAATGAGGAATTGCTGGTGAATACAAAGGAAGCTGTAGCCAAGCAGCGTATTCTTGACCTTTGTGCCCAAAGAGATATGGAAGTCAATGGGCTTGCAAATTTATCTGGAGTTTCGCCATCAACAATTTACAGTATGCTGAATGAAAAAAGTCAAAATCCGGGAGTGGTATCTTTGAAGAAGATATGTGATGGACTCGGAATCAGCTTACGAGAGTTTTTTGACAGCGATTTATTTGATAATTTGGAACAGGAGATAAAGTGAATCTGTTATGCTTCAATAAAGCTGTTTTTTGCTCACGATATGCGGCAGGAAGGTAAAACCAATATCAGCAATTTTTAATTCAGACTTATTAATAAAGAAAATTTAGAGCTGTAACTCCTTCGTCAATTATGCCGAAGGAGTTTTTTATCTTAAGATGAATTTCAAGAAAAATAAAAAGGTCACCTTATGGTGACCTTTTGCTATTTAAATATTTATTTCTTTTTCTTGCTTATCATGGGAACTACAACGAGAGCGGCTATTACTATTACGGCAATAACAGCAGCTAACACAATCCATTTGATTGGTAAGTCGTCGCCCACTGAGGGAACCATGAGCATATTAGCCGGCGCTGCAAAAGCCTGAATGGCTCCGAAGAGAACACCGCCGCACATTAAAACAGCCAGAACAGCTGCAACAATGCGTATAAAAACCTTATTTTGCATTTTTAAAACCTCCGTCAGTTTTCTATATGCATATATTTTTTCATATCGGCTTCCATAAGAGCAGCTTTTTCTTCAGCAAGCTCTTTTGAAGGAGCACATGAGGTTATATAAACCTTGATTTTTGGCTCTGTACCGGAGGGACGAACAATAACACCTGAACCTGCAGGAAGCTTGTAGGAAAGTACATTTGACTTCGGAAGGTCAATTTTGGTGCATTTGCCTGTTTCAACATCCTTTGAAACTGATGTTTCATAGTCGGCAGTAACTATAACCTTTTCTCCGCCGATTACAGCAGGAGGATTATTTCTCAGTTCTGTCATCATTTCCTGCATCTTTGCCATTCCGCTTGCGCCTTCAAAGGCAAAGTTGAGAAGATGGTGAAGATACATTCCGTGCTCTTTGTAAAGAGACTCAATAACATCAATGAGAGTTTTGCCGCAGGTTTTATAGTAGGATGCCATTTCACAGATGAGCATTGAAGCTACAACGGCATCCTTATCTCTTGCATGGGTTCCAGCAAGGTATCCATAGCTTTCTTCCATACCAACGATATATCTGTCAGCTTCACCTTTTGCTTCAAGCTTTGTGATAAGCTCGCCGATATACTTAAAGCCTGTGAGAAGATCAAAAATTTCGCAGTTATATTTTTTAGCGATTGCTGTTACTAACTCAGAAGTTACTATAGTTTTAACTGCAATGGGATTTTCGGGAAGAGTGCCGAGAGCTTTGCGTCTTGAAAGGAGATATTCGAGCATTACCGCTCCAACCTCGTTGCCTGTCATAAGACGGAATTCACCGTTGTGATGTACGGCAATACCAACTCTGTCGCAGTCAGGGTCGGTGGCAAGAAGAAGGTCGGCAGGCTGTGTTTCGCTGAGCTTTATAGCGCACTCAAAAGCCTGTTTGATTTCGGGATTCGGATAGGGGCAGGTTGGGAAGTTTCCGTCAGGATATTCCTGCTCAGGAACAACAGTTACGTTTTCGATGCCGATTCTCTTGAGAATCTCTCTTACG
>UQGM01000032.1 GCA_900540535.1 uncultured Oscillospiraceae bacterium
CCGCAGGCATCAGGTCTACACCCTCTGGGTGGTGCAGGATACCCTCGCCGGGACGAAGCGGCTCATCCATCAGGATACGCCCCATAGCGTCCGACAGCGTAAAGGGCAGCTTGTCCGGCTGGGGATGGCCCAGGCTGATTGTCAGGCTCCCTTGCGGGTCCCCGTCGATCAGCAGGACTTTCTTTCCGGCCTGCGCCAGCCCGATTCCCAAGTTGGCACAGGTCGTTGTCTTGCCAACGCCGCCTTTCTGGTTGGCAATGGCAATGATTTGCGTGTTCATTAACTTCACCTCATTTCTAATTGTTGCTGTTGCTTCTGGAAATAGAAAAAGCCGCCACTCCAAAATAAAAAGTGAAGTGACGGCTCTTTCTATCGCCGGAATACGAGTTCCTGAAATGAAAAAAGCACCCAGTCATTTATGTGATCTGTGTGCTACATCAAATTCATATTCAATTATTCAAATTAGCTCAAACTATGCCAAACTGCCACAGCCAAAAAAACGAGGGGAAGGAGGGCTGAAAAGCGCCCCCAAAACACCCCCCAAATCGGCTCTCGGTTAACCACTTTGGGAACCACTTGACCCTCTTTTTACCCCCTTTTTGGCCGGTTAACCACTTGCGGACCACTAAAAATTGGGTGAAAACGGCTCTCGTTTTGTCAAATTTGGTCAAACCATATCAGCCCATTTAGGTATAAGAAAACCCCGGAAAACCTTGATTTTCCGGGGTTTTTGAACCATTTTGATATAGTCTGAGCAGTCGATTATCGCTTGCTGAACTGCGGAGCGCGACGAGCTGCTTTGAGACCGTATTTCTTTCTTTCCTTCATTCTCGGGTCACGAGTAAGGAATCCAGCCTTCTTGAGAGTAGGACGAAGAGCCTCGTCATACTGAAGAAGAGCACGGGAAAGACCGTGACGGATTGCACCAGCCTGACCTGTAACACCGCCACCGTTTACACGGCAAACAATGTCAAACTTCTCAGTTGTGCCTGTGAGGGCAAGAGGCTGACGAACAATAAGCTTAAGGGTTTCAAGTCCGAAATAATCATCGATATTTCTGTCGTTGATTGTTATGTTACCTGTTCCGGGATAAACACGAACTCTTGCGACAGATTTCTTTCTGCGGCCTGTACCGTAGAAATAGGGATTTGTATCGTACATTTCATCTGCCTCCATTCATTAAAATGCCCACTCTTCGGGCTTCTGGGCTGCCTGAGTGTGCTCAGCGCCCTTGTATACTCTGAGTCTGCGCATTGCGTTGCGGCCGATTGTGTTAGCGGGAAGCATTCCCTTAACTGCCTTCTCAACAGCAAACTCGGGCTTTGTCTTCATAAGAGTACCGTACTTAACCTCTTTGAGGTTACCGATGTATCCGGTGTGACGGTAGTACATTTTCTGCTCTAATTTGTTGCCTGTAAGAACTACCTTCTCAGCGTTGATGATGATAACGGAATCTCCGCAGTCAACGTTGGGAGCAAATGTCGGCTTGTGCTTTCCACGAAGAAGAGCGGCTGCCTGAGCTGCTACGCGGCCAAGGGGCTTATCAGCTGCATCAAGCACATACCATTTACGGGTAACTTCGCCCGCTTTAGGCATATAAGTTGACATAAACTTACCTCCAATATTTCTCATAACTTTTTTCATTGCCCGATTATATTACCACACTGCAAAGCACATGTCAACACTAAATTTTTAATTTTTTAATTTAGATTTTAAATGCTCTTATTTTCTCCCGTTTTCTCCGTTTTTCATATCAAATGCTCACAAATGAAAAATGAAAAATTTTTAACAGTTTAGACATATGATTTGTATTCTTTTGTGTTATTCTATTTTCACGGAAGGGTTGATAATATATGCAAAAACTGCTGGGCTACGTTCGATGTGCCCTTGATAAATATAAAATGATAGATGAAGGAGACAACATTGCGGTAGCTGTTTCCGGCGGAAAGGACAGTGTTGCACTTCTTGCCGCTTTAGGAGCCATAAGACGGTTTTATCCAATAAAATTTTCGCTTACTGCCATAACTATAGATCCGTGCTTTAACGGACAGGAAACGGATTATTCCCCTATCGAAAAGCTCTGTGAAGAAATGGAAATTCCCTACATAATTAAAAGAACTGAGCTTGGAACTATTATTTTTGAAACGAGAAAAGAGAAAAACCCTTGCAGTTTATGTGCGAGAATGAGAAGAGGACTTCTTCACGATACGACAAAAGAAGCCGGCTGCAACAAAATAGCCCTTGGTCATCATCTTGATGACGCTGCCGAAACCTTTATGATGAATCTTTTCAGCGGCGGAAGAATATCCTGTTTTTCTCCGGTTTCATATCTTTCAAGAAAAGAGCTCTATATGATACGTCCTCTTGTACTGGCGAGAGAAAGTATAATTACTTCTGCGGCAGAAAGAAATAATTTGCCCGTTGTAAAAAGCCGATGCCCCGCCGACGGCGTTACACACCGCCAGAAAATGAAGGATTTTTTAGTATCAATGGAAAAGGATTATCCCGGTATTCAGGAAAAAATTGTTTCTGCAATGACTCTTGCGGATATAGACCGCTGGGGTGATATAAATCCAGATATAAAAAATAAACAGACTTAAGGAGGTCAAAACCATGTTCTGTAGAAATTGTCAAGCACATATTGATGATGATTCCCTTTTCTGTATGCACTGCGGAGCTCCGCAAAGAGATCCAGGTACCACACCGCCGCCATACTACAACAACGCACCTGTACAGGAAAAGGTCGATCCAATTAACAAAATAGGCGGATTTGTACTTGGTCTTTTCACATTCCCAACAGGATTCATTACAGCGATTATCGCTCTGATTTTCTATGTTGTATATAAACCCGAACAACCAAAAAAAGCCTCTGAAATAGGAAAATGGACACTCATAGGCATTGCCGCCTCTCTTGTAGTTTCCGTTATAATCGGACTTCTGATTGTATTGTTTTTCACGGGACTTACTTCCATTGTTGTGCAGGCCTTTTCAGTAATTGGATAACTTAAGTAAAAGAAAATTTAACCGTCTGTGTTTAGGATTACCTATCACAGGCGGTTTTATTTTGTATCGTATTAAAACATAATACCAATACGGTTGGAATTATTTCTTTTTCGACTTTGAAATCAGAAAAACTTTCTTTGAAAATCCTCCACGCTTAAGTCTTTTTTCCTCATTGATCCTTATTAAATCATCGGTGCTGTATCCCCTTGCCTGACAAAGAGCATATATTACCTCCAGAATATCTGCAAGTTCTTCTATTTCTTTACTTTTCCGATATTCCTTTACTTCTTCTATAAGCTTTCTGTCAAGTTCACAAATATATCTCTCATCAGAAAGAATCTCCGTCTTTGGAATATACCCTTCTTTCACAATCATTTCAGGAATTTTATCACGCACCAGCTTTTTATATATCATAAAACTTCCCCTCCAATATACTAAAAAAGAACCTGATTAAACTATCAGGTCCTTTTTATTTTTAATTCAAGAAAGCAATAAAACGATTTACTTTACCGCCGCAGTTTCACGCTGATAAAAGCTTTCAATGGCCGACCAGGCAGAATTAATTTTCGCTGTGGTTACAAGGATTACATATTCTCCCTTATTAAGGAAAACAGTATTTTCAACCTTATCGTATTCATAGCTGTTAAGCACATCAAATGTTTTGGCTTTCAAATCGAGTCTTTCACTTATAGCAGACATAACCTCATCGCATTTGCTTATATCGGAAAGCTTAAAAACAGCTATTTCATCAGCATCATTTTGTTTCGCACTGGTATAGACCGTTGAATCCTCAATCATTTCGGTTCCGAAACCGAAATGCGTTATAATTTGCGAAGTATCAAGAGAAACATAGTCATGCATTCCTATTGCTTCTCTTATGGCTTCAGCTATTTCTGCGGTATTTTCGGCAACAATTACCTCTTGAGCCTCATTCAAATGAGCCAAACCTATTTTGCCCATAAGTTTACTGCAACTGCCGGATACAAAAAATATACATCCCGCAAGCATCAGCAATGCGGCAAAACAGGCTATTGCAGTTTTTCTGCTCATAGTCTGTCACTCACTCCATAAACGCAAACTTCATGGTAATTATAGCACTACAAGCAAAAAAAATCGTTTCAAAACGGTTACAATATAGACAAATTCCGCAGATTTTAGTCCCTTGCCTTTGTATCAATTTCTTCTTTGAGAGTTTTAAGGAGCTCCTCAACGGCAACTGCACCTATATCGCCTTTGCCTCTCTTACGAACTGATACTGTTCCGGCAGCTTCTTCTTTTTCACCGACAATAAGCATATAGGGAACCTTCTGAAGCTGAGCTTCACGGATTTTATAACCGATTTTTTCAGGTCTGTAATCAGCTTCAACTCTGAGGCCTCTGTCGAAAAGCTCTTTCTTAACTTTCTCAGCATAGTCGTTGTACTTCTCTGAAACGGGAAGAATACGAACCTGCTCGGGAGCAAGCCACAGGGGGAATGCACCTGCATACTTTTCGATAAGCAGAGCCAGTGTTCTCTCATAGCAGCCGATTGAAGTACGGTGAATAATATAAGGATTCTTCTTTGTGCCGTCACGGTCAACATACTCCATACCAAACTTCTCAGCAAGCATCTGGTCAATCTGGATAGTGATAAGAGTATCCTCTTTACCGTGAACGTTTTTAATCTGGATATCCAGCTTGGGTCCGTAGAATGCAGCCTCACCTACACCGATTGCATAGGGGATCTCAAGATGATCAAGGATTCTCTTCATTGCACCCTGAGCCTCATCCCACTGTTCCTGAGTTCCGATATACTTTTCACGGTCATCGGGATCCCACTGGGAGAAACGATAGGAAACATCCTCGTAAAGGCCCAAAGTTTTAAGCATATAAATTGCAAGCTCAAGGCAGTTTTTGAACTCTCCCTCAAGCTGTTCGGGAGTACACATAAGGTGTCCTTCGGAAATTGTAAACTGACGTACTCTTATAAGTCCGTGCATCTCACCGGAAGCCTCATTTCTGAAAAGAGTTGAGGTTTCGTTATATCTGAGAGGAAGATCACGATATGAACGGCTCTTATTGAGATATGCCTGATACTGGAAAGGACAGGTCATGGGACGCAGTGCGAAAACCTCATCGTCCTTTTCTTCGTCGCCAAGTACAAACATTCCGTCTTTATAATGATCCCAGTGTCCTGAGATTTTATAAAGATCGCTCTTTGCCATAAAGGGAGTTTTTGTAAGAAGCCAGCCTCTCTTCTGCTCCTCATCCTCAACAAAACGCTGAAGAAGCTGAATGACTCTTGCGCCTTTGGGAAGCATAATGGGAAGTCCCTGACCGATTACCTCAGAAGTTGTGAAAAGCTCAAGCTCTCTGCCAAGCTTATTGTGGTCACGCTTCTTTGCCTCTTCAACAGCGGCAAGATATGCTTCAAGCTCTGCCTGCTTCGGGAAAGCTGTACCGTAAATACGCTGAAGCATCTTATTCTTTGAATCGCCTCTCCAGTAAGCGCCTGTGCAGCTTGTAAGCTTGAATGCCTTTATCTTTGAAAGATCCATAAGGTGAGGTCCGGCGCAGAGCTCTGTAAACTCACCCTGTCTGTAAAAGGAAATCGGCTCGCCTTTATCTGCGTGCTCTTTGATAAGCTCAACTTTATAGGTCTCGCCCTTTTCTTCCATAAGGGAAATTGCCTCTTCGGGAGAAAGCTCAAATCTCTCAATGGGAGGATTCTCCTTAATTATCTTCTTCATCTCACCCTCGAGCTTTTCGAGAACCTCGGGAGTAAATGCAACATCGGAATCGAAATCATAATAAAAACCATTGTCAACAGCAGGTCCGATTGTAAGCTTTGCCTCAGGATAAAGTCTTTTTACAGCCTGAGCAAGCACATGGGATGCGCTGTGACGGAATGTCTTTTTACCGTCCTCATCATCAAAGGTAAGTATAGCTACCTCACAGTCATCTGTAAGCACGGTGCGAAGATCCTTTACCTCACCGTTAATTTTGCAGGCACAAGCTGCCTTGTAAAGTCCCATACCGAGACTTTTGGCAACGTCGGCAACAGATACGCCGTTTTCAAACTCACGTACTTCTCCGCCTTTAAGAGTTACCTTAATCATTTTTATTTCACTCCTTAAAAATTAAATATCGTTATCAGTGAAAATATGTTATAAAACAAAAAATGCTCCATCCCAAAAAGGGATGAAGCATAAATATACTCCACGGTTCCACCCGAATTGCAGCTTTAAAAAAAGCTGCCGCTTTTGCGCCCTTTAACGCTGGCTTGCGGCGGAACTTATCGTACCAAAACGCTTCGTACCGCTCTCAGGAGTGGTTGCGGATTCTTTGCAATGCAGACGCTTTCAGCAAAATGCGTCCGCTCTCTGAAAAGCAAACGGTGAATACCGCTCTCTCCCTCAACGAGTTAACATATTTTCGAGATAATATTAGCACCAACTTATCTCCTTGTCAACACCCGTTAAGAGGTTGTTTTTTACATCTTAATTTCGAAATTATTCCTTTTCTATTCCCCAGCTGTAAGATACGCCGCCTTTATTTGCAGAATAATCATATTGATAATAAGTTGCAGTAAGCTTTTTGCCGCTTATTGTCACAATGGAATATCCCGCTGTGTTATCGGGGACATCCATAGCCTTTGAAAACCACGATTCCTCATATTCCTCAAAGGCTTCCCTGTTCTGGCTGCCTCCTGCTCCTGACATAAGATAGACGGGAGCCTGCGGATTTACATAATATGTCGTATCAAAGCCGTTGCCGCTTTCCGTCTTTGTTTCACATTTTACTACACTTCTGTTTTCATCCATGGGAGGTGTAAGACAGAAAACATGATCGTGTCCCTGCAGAACAAGGTCAACGCCGTATTCATTGAAAATTTTTCCCAGCTTTTTCTGCTGTGAACGGGCAACTTTATTTCTATCCTTATCTGAGCCATACTTACCTGTTGAATAAAGGGGATTATGAATAGCCACTATTTTCCATGTTTTATCCGTAGAGGCAAGATCCTTTTCAAGCCATTTGCGCTGAGAATATCCCACTCCGCTGCTTTCTGAATCGCCTGAGGAAAGCACCACAAAATGAATATCGCCGTAATCAAAGGAATAATACTGTCCGTTTTCGGTGTCCTGCTTCGGAAGATTGACGGTGGTGTGATTATATTCTATATCCGATGCACCGTCCAGATAATCCGACCAGTAGGAGTGATTTCCGCTTGTAAGCATAAGGGGAACAGATGAAACGTAACTCTGAACGTTTCCTATCATCTGACTCCAAAGCTCTTCCTTACCGCCATACTGCACCATATCTCCCGTATGAAGTATAAAGTCAAGGTTTTTGGTATTGCTGTATGCGTTATCCATAAGCTTTGCCCATACCTTGCCGTTATAATCTTCGTCCTGAGTGTCGGAAACGTGCATAAATGTAACTGTTTCAGGAGTCTTGCTGCCTGTTTTAAAGGTATCTGTATAAAGCTTATCACCGCCGCTATTATATATTGTATAGGTATATTCCATGTCATAATCTAAATTGTAAAAAACAGCTCTGTTTACATATCCTGTATCACACTCATCACAATATGCACTGACTGTTTTTTCATCTGGACTCGATTTTGAATTAATCTTAACCACAGGATAATCGGCTTTTTCAGTTCTCCATGTAACGCTGTAAGAATTTGTATCGCTGTCATAAATGGATAAAATAACGCTTTCAGCCTTCTGAGCAGCTGTTTCCTCTCTTTTAACCGATGTTATTTCAATTTCCGTTTTCTCAGTACAGCTTTCAAGAGTATACTGCCCATCAGTAAGCCAGATGCGCTGTGAATCTACTGTTATGTCCGATATGTATTCTCCGTCAGGTGCATCGGCTTTCAATACTCCCTCTGTAACCTGAGCCTGAACGTTTCCGTCAGCGGTTATTTTAGGTTCACCATCCGCACCGGAATTTGCACATGCACTTGCAGAAAGCACAAGAATCATGCACATAAAAAAGGCCAATATCCGTTTTTTCATTTTATCCCCTCCGAAATTGATTGTTTAAATTAGCGCTCAAATTTCTCTGATGATATTTTATCACATTGTTTAAATATTACAATATACATGATTATAATTTTGTGTGATTTAACTTTCGACAAATTCTGTTTTGTAAAAATTTATAAACCGCTCCGATTTGACTGAATACTTCAATCTTTATCTATTTTATATATCTTTTTCGTCTGTGAACGTCCTGTGTCATGCAACAGTTACATAACTGACACTTGACATGTCGCTTATATAGTTATAAAATACAATAGATGCTGTGGTATTGTGCTCAAGCCACACATTATGATATTTATTTCAGGACTCTTTCTTTGGATGATTTAACTTTTGATTGCGAAATTAATTTTTAAAAGAAGGAGGTGCTGCTTTACATTGGATACTGTTTATATTATTTTGATTGCGGTCGCTGCCGTTGTGGCAGGCGTTTTGGGATTTGTTCTCGGTCAGATACACAGAAAAAAGGTTGCTGAAGCTGCTATCGGCTCTGCAACAGAAGAGGCTACAAGAATCGTAAACGACGCTATTGCACAGGCCGAGTCTAAGAAAAAGGAAGCCGTTATTGAAGCTAAGGACGAAATACATAAGCTTCGTACAGAAACAGAGCGTGAACTGCGTGAAAGACGCAGTGAAGTAATGCGTCAGGAACGCCGCAACAACCAAAAAGAAGAAACACTTGACAAAAAAGCTGAAAACCTTGAGAAAAAAGAAAATACCCTTGATGAAAAAATCAAGGATGCTGAAAAACAGCTTTCCGAAGTAGAGAGCATCAAAAGAAGTCAATTTGAAATGCTTGAGAAAATCTCAGGCTTCACCAAAGAACAGGCGAAGGAATATTTGCTCAATAATCTTGAAGAGAGCCTTGACCATGAAAAGGCTGTCAAAATTATGGAATACGAGCAGAAAACACGTGACGAGGCTGAAACCCTTGCCCGTGAGGTTATTTCAACAGCAATTCAGCGCTGTGCAGCCGATCATTCGGCAGAGGCCACAGTTTCAGTTGTGGCTCTCCCCAGCGACGAGATGAAAGGCCGTATTATCGGCCGTGAGGGAAGAAATATCCGTGCACTTGAAACAAGCACGGGAGTCGATATCATAATCGACGACACACCGGAGGCTATTACTCTTTCAAGCTTTGATCCCGTAAGACGTGAAGTTGCAAGGGTTGCGCTCGAAAAACTTATTGCCGACGGAAGAATTCACCCCGCAAGAATCGAAGAGATGGTTGACAGAGCCCGCCGTGAGGTTGATATGACTATCAAGCAGACCGGTGAACGTGCCGTTATTGATTCCGGCGTAAACTCCGTTCATCCTGAGCTTGTAAAGCTTCTCGGTAAGCTTAAATACCGTACCAGCTACGGTCAGAACGTACTCAACCACTCCCTTGAAGTATCATATATAGCCGGTCTTATGGCTGCGGAAATAGGCGCAGACGTAAAGCTTGCCAAACGTGCAGGTCTTCTTCACGATATAGGCAAGGCAATCGACCACGAGGTTGACGGTTCTCACGTTGAGCTCGGTGTTGAGGCGGCTAAAAAGTACAGGGAAAACGAAGGCGTTATTCACGCAATTCAGGCTCACCACGGTGACGTTGAGCCTAAAACAATCGTTGCCTGCCTTGTTCAGGCAGCTGATGCAATATCTGCGGCAAGACCCGGTGCAAGACGTGAAAACGTTCAGAACTACATTAAGCGTCTTGAAATGCTTGAGGAAATCTCCTCCTCCTTTGAGGGTGTTGAGCGTTCCTATGCTATTCAGGCAGGACGTGAAGTTCGCATCATGGTTAAACCCGATATTATTTCGGACGATAAAATGGTTCTTGTTGCCCGTGATATAGTTCAGAAAATCGAAAATGAACTTGAATATCCGGGACAGATTAAGGTTAACATCATAAGAGAAACAAGAGCTACTGATTACGCAAAGTAATTGTTTACAATTTTGAAGCGAGAGGGTATACTTTAATAAGTATACCCTTTTATTTTTATTACGAAAGAGGGGCTTTTATTTGAACATACTTGCAATCGGCGACGTTGTAGGAGACAGAGGATGTGAGTTTTTACGCTCAAAGCTTCCGGGATTTAAAAAGCTCAAAAATATAGACCTTTGCATAGTAAACGGAGAAAATTCCGCTCAGGGAAACGGTATAACACCTTATTCAGCAAATCATCTACTCACCAGCGGAGCGGATATTATCACCACCGGCAACCATGTTTACAGACGAAAAGAATTTTATGAATTTATTGATTCAAGCGACTGTATAATAAGACCGGCAAATTTCCCCGGTTCATGTCCCGGCTCCGGCATGGCAATTGCCGACATGGGACGCTGCCAAGTGGCAGTTATAAATATTATGGGTACAGTTTACATGGAACCTCTGGGAAATCCCTTTCAGTGTGCAGACGAAATGTTAGAGAAAGCGAAAAATAAAGGCTGCAAAGTTATTATTGTGGACTTTCATGCCGAAGCCACCGCCGAAAAAAGAGCTTTAGGCTTTTATCTTGACGGTAAAGTATCCGTGGTTTTCGGAACACACACCCATGTGCTGACAGCCGATGCCCAGATTCTTCCTGAGGGAACAGGATACATCACCGACATCGGTATGACGGGACCTAAGCACTCGGTTTTAGGAGTCACCCCTTCACTGGCAATAGAAAAAATGAAAACTAATATGCCTGTAAGATTTGAAAATCCCGATACGCCCTGCTATATATGCGGATGCATTTTTAGCATTGACGAAAAAACAGGAAAGACTGTTTGTGTAGAAAGCGTATCTATTGAATAAGGAGTAAACAAATGAAAAAGATTAAATTTTTTGCCGCCGTTCTTCTTATAATCGCACTTCTGGCAGGAACCTTTTCAGCCTGTTCGGATGACGATACAGCTCCTACAGGTGAAACAGGAGCAGTTCAAAACGGTGAAAATTCAGGCTCTGCATCTTCATCAAAAGGCGAAATAACCTTTTGCTATTCAAAATCAGACAGCTTAAATCCGTTTTTTGCACAGGGTGTTACAAATCAGATGCTTGCAACACTTTACTGTGATCCCCTTTTCAAAGTAGATAACACCTTTACAGCAAATGAAGTTATTGCAGAAAACGCTGAAATAAACGATAAGCGTGTTACGGTCACACTTAAAAGCACCCAGTTTTCAGACGGTTCTTCCGTAACTGCATCGGATGTAAAATATTCCTTTGACCTTGCAAAAAAATCTACAGCTTACAGTGCAGCACTTTCTAATGTCACCTCCGCAAGCGTTTCCGGCTCTAAAGTGGTTTTCAATCTTTCAGTCGCTGATAAATACGCTAAAAACGTACTTACATTTCCCATTGTAAAATCGGGAACTGCCGACGATAAGGATTCAAGACCGATAGGCAGCGGAAGATACAAGCTTGACGGAACCGCACAAAATCCGTTTTTCTCAGTAAACACAAAAAACGCTGCGGGAAATTCTGCTCATTTCAAAACCCTTTCTCTTCTTAATCTCCCGGACAGCGATGCACTTATTAACTCACTTCAGATAGGCAACACCGATTTCATCTTTGATGATCTTAGCACAGGCAGCTACAAACGCATTAACGCAACAGTCAAAGAGGTAAGCCTTAATAACATGGTATTCCTCGGAATAAACTCATCAAACGAATTTCTTGCAAACGACGCTATAAGGCAGGCAGTTTCAGCGGCAATTGACAGAAACGCAATCGCTACCACTGCATATCAGGGTCACAGCGTTGCCTCTGCTCTCCCCTTCCACCCCAGCTGGTCTGAGCTTTCAGCAGCATCCATTGATCCGCTGCCTGATTACGACAAGACAAAAGCTGAAACCATTCTCAAGGATGCCGGAATTACAGAAAAGAATAATAAAAATGTCCTGCTTTTCAATAAAAAGCCCATAACTCTCAAACTTATAGTCAACGAAAACAACTCTTTCCGCAATGAAGCTGCAACACTGGTTTCCCAGCAGCTTGAAAAAATCGGCTTTGATGTAACAGTTTCTGTTTTAAGCAATGAAAATTATATCAAGGCTATTAAATCAGGTAAATATGACCTTTATATAGGCGAAATCAAGCTTTCTGACAATATGGATTTAAATCCTCTTCTCAAGAAAGGCGGCTCTGCTTTCTACGGCATCAAAGAAGATAACGCCGCAATTTCCGCATATGAATCCTCCCGTTCATCACAGACTACTCTGGCACAGTTCTGCGATACCTTCTCAACCGCTTTACCCTTTATTCCTCTATGTTTCAGAAACGGTGTCTCAGCTTACAGCAGCGATATTTCTTCAGATGTCATTTCCTACGACTCTGACAAATTTTATAATATTGAACAGTGGAGTTAAGCTCTTGATATTTTGTAAACAACGTAATATAATAGCGATATATGTATCGCTTCCTATAAAGGAGTGTGAATCTATGGTTAAAATAGAAAATTATCTTGGAACAGTCTGTGTTTCTCAGGATTATTTTTCAACCCTTGTTGGGAATGCCGTCACCACCTGCTTCGGAGTTGCAGGCATGGCAAACGGCAACGCACGTCAGGGAATACGCTCTTTCTTTTTCAGAAACAAAAACTTTATCGACAAAGGCGTGCTCGTTCGCATGAGCGGCAATTCCCTTGTCGTTGACCTGCATATTATCGTAATTTACGGTCTTAATCTTTCCGCTACGGTAAAAAGCATTGTAAACAAAGTTCGCTATACCGTTGAGGAAGCCACAGGTCTTGAAGTTAAAAAGGTCAATGTTTTCATTGACTCTATGAAATCCGAATAACTATTTGAGGTGCTGAATTTGATTACCGGAGCTTTGCTTAAAAGCGCATTTATTTCAGGTGCAAATAACATTAACAACAACCGTCAGGCTGTTGACGAACTTAACATCTTTCCTGTTCCCGACGGAGACACGGGAACCAATATGTCAATGACAATATCTAACGCCGCAAAGGCGCTGGCAGTTATCAGCGACGATGAACCTGTGGGTTCCGTTGCAGATACAGCCGCTTCTGCTCTTTTGAGAGGTGCAAGAGGTAATTCGGGAGTTATCCTTTCACTTATTTTTAGAGGCTTTTCAAAGGGTCTTAAAGGACTTCGTGAGGCAGACGGAGCACAGGTTGCCTCCGCTTTGCAAAACGGCGTTGACGCCGCCTATAAAGCCGTTATGAAGCCCACTGAGGGAACTATCCTTACAGTTATAAGATGTGCCGCTCAGCAGGCGCAGAAAGCAGCTGCTGAGGATAACGATCCCATAAAAGTATGGGCAGCAGCTTGCGAGGGAGCACAGGATGCCCTTATGCGTACACCGGAACAGCTTCCCGTTTTAAAGGCTGCGGGAGTTGTTGATGCAGGCGGTCAGGGTCTTGTACTTATCCTTTTGGGAATGCAGAGCGTCATTGAAGACAACACGGTGATTCCCGGAGAAAATCAAGTTACTGCCGCTGCTTCACAGCCAAAGAGCGTTGTGGCATCTGCAAGCGATGACATAAAATTCGGATATTGCAGTGAATTTATCATAAACAAAAATCCCGGCTGCACACTTAACCCCCTGAGACTCAGAGCATATCTTGAGTCAATCGGCGACTGTGTTGTAGTTGTTGAGGACGATTCAATAATAAAGGTTCATGTACATTCCAATGAGCCCGGCAACGTAATTCAGGCCGCTTTAAAATACGGTCCTTTAGTAAATATCAAAATTGATAATATGCGCTATCAGCATCAGAACGCCACTTTGGGAACAGGCTCTTCCGAACCTGTCAAAGTAAAACCTGTAAAACCCATCGGCTTTGTAGCCGTTGCTGCGGGAAGCGGTCTTGAGCAGCTTTTCAGGGATTTGGGAGCTGATGCCGTTGTCAGCGGCGGTCAGACCATGAATCCCAGCACTGAGGACATATTAAAGGCAATCGAAACGGTTCCGGCTGAAAGCGTTATCGTACTGCCTAATAATAAAAACATAATAATGGCGGCGGAACAGACTATTCCCCTTTCAGAAAAGAAAGTAAGCGTTCTTCCCACCCGCACAATCCCCCAGGGAATTACCGCAATGCTGAATTTTGACGACACCTCATCTTCTGACGAAAACTTAAACGTCATGGCAAAAGCGGCAGAAAAGGTTTCAACAGGACTTGTTACATTTGCAGCCCGTGACAGCGAGGTTAACGGACAGCATGTTCAGCAGGGACAGATTCTCGGAATGGAAAACGGAAAAATCACCGTTATTGAAAAGGATTTCGTAACCGCTGCATTTAAAATTACCAAGCGTATGTTTAAGCGCAGTTCGTCCCTTATCACCATCATAAAAGGCGACGGTGTTTCCGATGAGGATACTGATAAGCTTGTACAGCAGCTCAGCGATAAATTTTCTGATGCAGAAGTTTCCGTTATTGACGGCGGTCAGCCCGTCTATTACTTCATAATATCGGTGGAATAATTCACCTTTGGTTTTCGGCGGAATTTAAATGGATTCATCAAAGGCTATCGGCTTTTTAACAGACATAAAATATTTAAAGGGCGTTGGCAGCAAACGTGCCGAGCTTTACCATAAGCTCGGCATAGACACTGTAAGCGCTCTTTTGCATTTTTACCCGAGAGAATACGAGGACTGGAGCCGCACTGTGTCAATTGCAGAAGCTCCCTTTGACGAAAAGTGCTGCATAAAAGCTATTGTTGGTCACGACGCTGTGGAATATCGAATAAGAAAGGGCATGACCCTTTATAAAACCAGCGTAACCGACGGACAGAGCGTTATGAACATAACCATTTTCAACAATAAATATGCCGCTGCAAGGCTTAAAACAGGCGAAGAGCTTTTGTTCTTCGGAAAGGTAGGAGGTACATTTTTAAGGCGTGAAATGAATTCTCCACTTATAGCAAAGGCTGTTTCCGGAGAAAAAATCCGCCCCATATATCGCCAGACTCAGGGCATTAATTCAGCTCTCACCGAAAAGCTTATGTCTCAGGCGGTAAGCTGCATAAAGGACAATATGCACGACTTTCTGCCTGAGTATATAAGGGAAAAATATTCCCTTCTCCCCTATGGTGAAGCTCTTAAAAAGATACATTTTCCCTCTTCCTTTGAGGACGTTGAAAAAGCCAGAAAAAGACTTGTCTTCAATGAGCTTTTCACTTTGCAGCTTGGAATGATACGCCTTAAAGGCAGAAACAGACAGCAGACCTCATGCAGCATTAAAAAGGATTTCTCTGATGAATTTTTCTCACTTCTCCCCTTTTCTCCCACAGGAGCACAAAAGCGTGCAGTAGAGGATGCAGTAAGGGATATGTTTTTATCAGTCCCCATGAGTAGGCTCGTCCAGGGCGATGTAGGCTCAGGTAAAACTGCCGTTGCCGCAGCGGTTATATATACGGCGGCAAAAAACGCCCTGCAAAGCTCCATGATGGCTCCCACGGAAATTCTCGCACGTCAGCATTATAAATCCCTTACCGATTTCTTCAAGGGAACAGATGTAAAATGCGGACTTCTCACAGGCTCCATGACAAAAAAGGAAAAGGATGAAATAAAATCTAAACTTGAAAGCGGAGAAATACAGGTTGTTGTAGGTACTCATGCACTTATCCAGTCTGATGTTAAATTTAGAAATTTAGGACTTGTAATAACCGATGAACAGCACCGTTTCGGCGTTGAGCAGAGAAGTGCGCTGGCGGAAAAAGGAAAGAATCCCCATACTCTCGTTATGTCGGCAACACCTATTCCCCGCACTCTTGCCCTTATTATTTACGGCGACCTTGATATTTCGATTTTAGACGAGTTTCCTCCTGGCAGACATCCTGTTGAAACCTACTGCGTACAGGGAAAGCTCCATAAAAGAGTATATAATTTCATTAAAAAGCATCTTGACGAAGGACGGCAGGCATATGCTGTTTGTCCCCTCGTTGAAGAGGGTGACACCGACCTTATTTCCGCTGAGGAATATGCTCATAAGCTCGCTGAAGGAGAGTTCAGAGATTACACTGTGGGACTTATCCACGGCAAAATGAAGTCCGCTCAGAAAGATGAGGTTATGGAGGCTTTTGCAGCAGGTAAAATACAGATTTTAGTTGCCACAACGGTTATTGAAGTAGGTGTGGATGTACCTAATGCCGCAGTTATGGTAATTGAAAACGCTGAAAGATTCGGACTTTCCCAGCTTCATCAGCTCAGGGGCAGAATAGGCAGAGGAAAACATAAATCCACCTGCATACTCATTTCCGATGCACAGAATCCCGACACAAAAGAGCGTCTTAAAGTAATGTGCCAAACCTGTGACGGATTCAAAATAGCCGACGAAGATTTACGTCTGAGAGGTCCAGGCGACTTTTTCGGAAGCCGTCAGCATGGTTTACCGGGCTTAAAGCTCGCCTCAACCTTAACAGATACAAGTTTTCTTGCCGTTACCCGTGATGCCGCTCAGGAAACATGGAAATGGGATCCGCTCCTTGAGAAACCGGAGCACAGCGGAATAAAAAAAGCTGTGGATGCTCTCTTTAAGTCAGCGGGAGAAAATATATTCAACTGATAAAATTTAAGAAAGGAACAAAGGATTTAATCCTTTGGAAACATAATTATTATGGCAATACCAAACGACCCTGTTATACTTTTAAGTTATATAAACACACAGCTTCGTGATTCTTATTCGTCCCTCGAAGCTTTCTGCGAAGATAAAGGAGCAGACAAGGGAGAAATCTTAGCAAAACTTTCAGCTATCGGATACGAATATAATAAAGAGCTTAACAGCTTTGTATAATAAACTTTATTTCTTTGAGGAGGAACGAAAATGAACCCCAACGGCTTTTGCCCCATTTACGCAGAGGAATATTCAGCTTTGCGCACAAACCCGGACAGAGGCTTCAGAATGGAAGTCTATATGATGCTGGGAAGTCACCACGCTGTTTTCGGCGGTGAAGATAAAGACGCCCTTGATTATCTTAAAGAGCAGCGTAAATTTTACCGTGATGACACTTTTCATCTTGCACAGGTATATATTTACCTTACTGAATACTGCAAAAAGGATCTTGACGAAAAAGCTTTCAGTCAGCTGGAAGAATACCTTATGGAGCTCAAAAAAATGGGTATAAGGGCAGTTCTTCGCTTTGCTTATGAAACGGAAATGGACAGAAAAGTAGGTCCCAAAAACCGTATGCTGATAAGTCACACAAAGCAGATTAAAAAGTGGCTCAGCAAGCATAAGGAGCTTGTTTCCGAGACTGTCGCTGTCATTCAGGCAGGAATGGTAGGTGCATGGGGCGAATGGCATTCATCAAAGCACAGACATAATCCAAAAAAGACCCTGGAAGCTATTTTTGATATGGTTCCCGATTACCTCACCCTTCAAATCCGCACTGAAACACTTATGAGAAAGAGCAAGGCACTTTTTGCAGATAAACGTGTAGGACATCACGATGATTTTCTTGTAGGTGAATTTTTCAAATGGAGCTATATGGAAAGCAGTCCCGGCAGCGATAAATACAAAGAGCTTATAGAGCGTGCAGCTCATACTTATAACGACGGTGAAATGCCCTGGGGACGTGACCGCACATATAATAAGGGGTACATCCACGGAGAAAAAATGCTCTCTATGTGCAACGAGCAGTCACTTTCTTCTCTTAGCCTTACCCATAACTATAAGGAAGCCGGAGGCCCTTACAATATGGAGCGCTGGAGAGGCGAATACATCACCCCCTCAGAGCTTGACGAAATGGGATGCAGCTATAATCCTAACTATTTCCGTGATAAGGAAGGAAACGAATTTGTACGCACTACTTTCGATTTCCTTGCCGACCATTTAGGTTATCAGATAAGCGCTGAGAATTTTGATGTTTCAGAAGCCGGAGCAACAATCACTCTTAAAAACTACGGCTTTGCTCTCCCCTATCACCTTGACCGCTTAATTCTTGTAACAGATAAAGGTGAAGTTGAGGCAAAGGATTATTCCCCGGAAAAACTCCTTTCAGGTATGGAGAACACATTTACATTCGGAAAGCTTCCTGAAAATTCCAAAGTTTTAGGTATTAAGCTCTACGAAAGCAGATGTCCCTCTCTTTGCGCAGCCCTCGCTAATGATTTCGATTTTAAAGACGGAATTAACTATTTCAAAAACTGAACATAAAGCAGAAAATCTCCCTGACAGATTAACTGTCAGGGAGATTTGTGTTTTGCTGTTTTTTTGTACTGAAAGAGGTTTTATTTATATGATTTCTCGTAAATTGCAACGCAGTCGTCAATGGAAAGATCGCATCTGTCCATAGTAAACAGTCCGCCCATTGTATACTTTGCGTTCTCTGCAAGAGTTTTAAACTCCTCGGGCTTAATGCCGTAATCTGACATTTTAAGCTCATCAACTCCGCAATCCTTCTGAAGTTTTTTCAGTGCGGTTAAGAAGTCCTCAGGCTTTGAAGCGTCTTCCATACCCATTACCTGAGCCATTTTTACAAAACGCTCATCGCATACGTGCTCATTGATAAAATGCTCATAATAGGCAAGTGAAATCATAATAAGTCCTGCTCCGTGGGGCAGTTCCTGATGATATGCGCTCATAGCGTGCTCAAGGGAATGCTCGCTTGTGCAGGAACCTGTGACCATTGAGTATCCGGACATCGTGTTACCGAAAGCAACGTGCTCTCTCGCTTCAATATCCTTACCGTCCTTAACGGCTCTGGGAAGATATTTGGCAACGTTTTCAATAGCTGTAAGAGCTACCATATCGCTTACAAGACTTGCACAGTTTGCAATATATGTTTCCGTACTGTGGAAAAGTGCATCAAAACCCTGATATGCTGTATATTTCGGAGGAACGGTAGTCATAAGCTCCGGGTCAACAATGGCAAGAACAGGGAAAAGTTCCTCCATGCCGCCGAAGCCGATTTTTTCCTTTGTCTCACTATTTGTAACAACGCCGTACTCATCAACCTCACTGCCGGTACCTGCTGTTGTGGTAATAGCAATAAGAGGAAGAGGCTTATTTACAAGGTCTTTGCCCTTACCTGTACCGCCTACAACATAATCCCAAAGCGTTCCGTCATTAGTTGCCATTGCAGCCATTGCCTTTGATGCATCCATTACGCTGCCGCCGCCGAGAGCTACAATAAAATCACAGCCGTTTTCTCTTGCAAAGGCTGCGCCTGCCATTACAGTTGTGTGCAAGGGATTGGGCTCAACCTTATCGAATACGGCAAACTCTGCTCCGGCTAACTTTAACTGCTCCTGAGTGCGGTCAAGATATCCATTTGCACGGGTTGATTTACCATTTGAAATTACAATCATCGCTTTTTTGCCGGGCATTTTTTCCTTGCTTAACTCATTAAGCTTTCCGACACCGAACAAAAGCTTTGTAGGTACATACATTTTAAAACTCATTTTAAAAACCTCCCTTTAATTTTCAGGTTCAGTTATATTGTACACCCTAAACTTAACTTTACGTCAATAGTCTGTAAAGAAATATTTAAATTTCTATTCTGTGATGCATAGATATTTTCAGAGAATTATTGTAAAGTATGTCATATGCTTAAAAGGATATATGTGGTAAAATATATCTGCTTTGAAGAAAGGGTGGTAGCCATGAAAAGAAAAAAATCAAGTGCAAAAACCAGAAAGCGAAGAAAAGTTTCAAATAAAGAAAAGATAGTTAAAATCATCTGCGCAGTTTTGGCGGTATATTTGGTATACGTTGCAGCATTTGCATTTTTCCCCTATTTTACTGAGAAAAATGTAAGCGAAACATTCCGCACAGATATTGAAAGCTATGATTTCTATTCAGATACTCAAAGTGTTGACAGAGTGGCTCTTGTAGAAGACCCCATCGTCAGTCTTGGTACAAGAATACGCCTTATAAGTGAAGCTAAAAGTACCCTTGATATATCATACCATTCAATGCATATGGGAGAATCAGCGGACTATTTTCTTGCCGCCATTCTCGATGCAGCAGAGCGTGGCGTTAAGGTTCGTCTGCTTTTCGATGGCATGTCCAGCGGATTCAGCGGAAAATACAAAGACCTTGCAAAAGCTCTTGGCAGCCATGAAAATATTGAAATCCGCCTCTACAACTCCATGAACCTTTTAAAGCCGTGGACTTTTAACGGAAGAATGCACGACAAATACATTATCATAGACAATAAGTTCCTTCTTTTGGGAGGCAGAAATATCGGTGACCAGTACTTCGGTCCTGAGGGTTATGATAAAAATCTGAGTATAGACCGTGACGTACTTGTATATAACAGCGCATGGCAGACGGATAATCGTGACAGCGTATTGTTTCAGGTGAAAAATTACATGGAAAACATCTGGAACTGCAAAAGCTCCAAAGATGCGTTTACGGAAAAAGGCAAAAACAGTGACGATGAAAAAGCACGCTTGCTCTCAATTATGACAGAACTCAGAAAAGAGCAGCCGCGCCTGTTTTCACAGCCCCTTAACATAGAGAAAGCTACATTCCCGACAAACAAGATAACTTTCTTTGCCAACGACATAAGCATATACAAAAAGGAACCAAAGGTAGGCTACATAATAAGTCATCTTGTTATGAATGCTGAGGAAAAAGTTTTTCTGCAATCCCCTTATGTTGTTTTAAGCGACAACATTGAAACTGCTCTCAATGAGATTGGAAAAAAGGGTATAAAGTACGAAATACTCACAAACTCCCTTCAGTCCTCCCCCAATCTTCCGGCTTACTCCCTCTATCTCAACGACAGAGAAAAAATCCTTTCCACCGGCGCTGAAATTTACGAATTCCAGAACAACAACGGAATCCATGCAAAGACCTATATAATCGACGACAGAATGTCCATTATCGGCTCTTTCAACATGGATCCCAGAAGTGAATATATTGATACGGAAATCATGCTCGCTATTGACAGTCCGGAGTTTACCGAATATCTCCAAAGTATAGTAAAGCTCTATAAGGATAATTCTCTGGTAGTAGGTTCCGACGGTGAGTACATACCTAACCCTGACGTTGAAGAATTTGAGGTCAGCAGTGCAAAGCGTTTTGCCTTTGAAGTCGGAGGAACTCTTTTAAGTCCTTTCAGGGTTTTAGTGTAAAAAACTAATGCAATAAAAATAGCGTCTGCAAAAGCACGAAAATGCTTTCAGCAGGCGCTGTTCTTTTTATTTTTACTTAATCCATAATAATATCAGCAAACTTTGCTTTTACAGCGCCGATTAAATCTTTCGGCGAAAGCTCTACCTGAAAGCCTATCTTTCCGCCGCTTACAATTATGGTTTCACGTTCGGAAGCGGTATCGCTTATAAAGGTCGGATACAGCTTTTTCATGCCCACAGGAGAGCATCCGCCCCTTATATAACCTGTAACCTTATTGATATCCTTAACGTGTATCATTTCAACGGACTTTTCCCCTGCTGCTTTTGCCGCCTTTTTAAGGCTTAGCTCTTTTTCAACGGGAATTACAAAAACATAGTATCCGCCGCTTTTACCCACTGTCACAAGGGTTTTGTATACGGCTTCAACATCCTGTCCCAGCTTTTTGGCAACACTTACGCCGTCAATATTTCCGTCATTTTCATAGGTATACATTTTATAGGGTATCTTGTTTTTTTCAAGAATACGCATTGCGTTGGTTTTTACTTCTGCCATATACTGCGCCTTGCCTTTCTTTAATATTCTGATTTTTCGGCTTTAAAAAATCCCATATACCTTTTGGTATACGGGATTTTAATAAAAGCCCTGTGATTATTTTACCTCAACTGTCCAGCCGAATTCATCGGGAAGCTTGCCCCACTGAATTCCGGTAAGGTTATCGTAAAGCTTTGCGGAAATTTCACCGATTTTGCCGTCATTGATAACCATTACATCGTCGCCCCAGCGAAGCTCGCCGATGGGAGAAATAACAGCTGCTGTACCGCTTCCGAAAGCCTCTTTAAGTCTGCCCTCTTCAGCAGCCTTTGCAACTTCTTCAATTGAAAGCTTGCGCTCGCTGACCTTCATGCCCCATGAACGGAGAATGTCGATGCAGGACATACGTGTAACACCGGAAAGGATGCTGCCTCTGAGTTCGGGAGTGATAACCTCGTCGTCGATTACAAAGAATACGTTCATTGTACCGACTTCCTCAATGTACTTGCGCTCAACACCATCGAGCCAGAGAACCTGAGTATAGCCTTTCTTTTCAGCCTCAGCCTGAGCCTTAAGAGAAGCAGCATAGTTACCGCCTGTCTTTGTAAAGCCCATTCCGCCCTTAACAGCACGGACATATTCATCCTCAACATAAATTTTAACGGGATTAAGTCCCTCGGGATAATATGCGCCAACAGGTGAAAGGATGATTGCAAAAATAAGATGATGAGCAGGATGTACGCCTACATGAGCGTCAACTGCAAAAATGAAAGGTCTGATGTAAAGTGATGTTCCCTCTTCTGTGGGGATCCAGTCTTTATCAACAAGAACAAGCTTTTTAACAGCTTCAATTGCAAATTCCTCATCAATGGGAGGAATGCAAAGACGATCGTTTGAAACGTTAAGTCTTGCCATATTGCGGTCGGGACGGAAAAGAAGGATTCTGCCGTCAGCGGTTCTGTAAGCCTTAAGTCCCTCAAAAACTTCCTGACCGTAGTGGAGACACATAGCTGCCGGATCAAGGGCAATGGGAGCATAGGGAACTATTCTCGGGTCATGCCAGCCCTGTCCCTCATCATAGTTCATAAGGAACATATGGTCTGTGTAATAATTACCGAAGCCAAGCTTGCTTTGATCCTGAGGCTTCTCTTTTGGATTTTTTGTAAGTTCAACTCTGATTTCCTGCATAAATGAACACCTCTGAAAAATTATGCCATATATGGCTTATGCTTTTAATTATATCACCACACATTGTTTTTGCAATAAAAAATTTGAGCCTTGCAGAATATTTTTTCAAATTTTCTCATTTACCGGCGTCTGATTTTATGTTACTATATTCCCCGTAAAATATGGAGCTTAGGAGGAATTTTTTTGAATACTGTTTGGTACGCTCCGGGAGAGGATTATCCCCTTTCAAGAGAGATAAGAGAAGAAGTTTTCGTAAGGGAACAGGAATATCCCGTAGAACAGGAATTTGACGAAGCTGATGAAACCTGCTGGCATCTTGTGCTGACGGATAACGAAAAGGCTATTGCAACAGCAAGGCTTCTTAAACTCAGCGAAGGAGTTTTTAAACCCGGCAGAATAGCGGTATTAAAGGAATACCGTGGCAAAAATATCGGTGCAGAGCTTCTCACTCTGATTATAGAAAAAGCAAAAGAAATGGGAGCAAAGGAGCTGCACATAGGCGCACAGACTTATGCAGTCGGATTTTACGAAAAATTCGGATTCAAGACAACCGGTGAGGAATATATGGATGAGCACATTCCCCACATTGATATGATTGCTTATCTGTAATATTGCTTTAAAACCTTTTTGTACAATCTTATATATCCATATACATACGCACCCCAAAAGCATTTGACTTTTGGGGTGCGTATTATTCAAAATGTTTTATACATTTTATTTCAAACATCTATTTAGCATTTGAATTTTCTCTAAAGCAACAATCTCTTTAACTTCTTTACTGGAAAGCCCTAAACTTTTTAGTGGCATGTCAGGAAAGTCAAACACATAGGTATCCATAATTCTGCCTCCGAAGCTGTTTGTTGCCGAATAATCTATTGACACCTTACTTCTAATTATTACTTCATTATTATTCCCGGATTCAATAACATCATAATAAAAAGTACGTCCATACGATTTATAAGATGCAGGATCTTTTAAATTTGTTATTAATGCTTTTTCGGCAAGTTCACAACTACTATTTTTTAAATTTAAAAAACTCTCCCATACAATCAGTTCATTAGCTTGCTTTGTCTTTCCTAATGCCTTCAACCATTCTGAAGCTTTCTCATAGTTTCCATCCATAAAACATCTATTAATTTGCCAATCTATCTCATCATCAATTTTATCTGCATACTGTGGATAATGCTTTTTATATTCATTTATTTTAGCTAACGTCTTAGATGCATCTCCGAAATCCCCTTTTGTAATACGCAATTTAATTTCTTCATATACCGCTTCATTTATCTTATCAGTATACTGAGAATGATGTTTTTCAAAATCATCAATTTCTACCAACATTCCGAACATTTCTTCAGCATTCACTTCTTTAATTCTATCAAGTATGTTTTGATATTGCTGGTACGGAACTACCGTTGTTATACTAAGAATAATTATGGGTAGAGCTACAACAGCGGAAATTATACTTAAAATTTTTCCAAATTTTGAATTTTCTGAAACTTGATAATTTTTCTTTAGATTACGTGCATAAGAAAGCTCATACGATGAAACAATGATTTCAAATATTAACAATAAGAAGAATAATCCGCCAGATCGGCTACCTATTATTAGAACAATACCTATTGATGATATGAATCCTATTATGGAAATAATTAATTTTACTGTGCTGTTTTTGAGTAATAATACTCCTATACTCAGCAGCAATGGAATAAATAAAAGATAAACATAAATACCTATAAAATTATCTGGTTGATCTTTAAAAGCAGCATTCAAATTCATTGAAAACAGAAGTAAAAGCGCAATTAAATTAAGTATTACAGGTACAATTGGATTCTTATTTTTCTTTTGTTTTACCTTCACTTCATAATACATCTGTGGCTGTGCCTGCGGCGGCATATTGGGTTGTGCAGATGATTGTACTGCTACATCCTGCTTTGCTCCGCAAACTGAACAAAAAGCTGTTCCCTCAGGCAAAGGCTGACCGCACTGTTTACAGTTCATTTTATTCTCCTCCTAATTTTTTAATTAATGTATAAAATTTTATTACAGATATTACATCTGTACATAATATATAACAACTTTAAGTTGTTGTCAATAACTAATAAAAGGATTTATATTTAACTCTAAAAAGTTGTTACTCTATTAATGGGTGGTGACATTATGGTACAGAACTTAAAAGCTTTGCGAATTAGAAAAGGTATTAGTCAGCAACAACTTGCCGATGTTATAGGAGTAAGTCAGCAATCTATAAACAAATATGAAAATCACATGATAGAACCCGATATATCTACTTTAATGGCATTAGCTGATTTCTTTAATACTTCCGTTGATTATCTTATAGGACATACAGAAATAGACCATATAATAGAATCAGTACAGCATTACGATTTAAATAGTGATGAAATATTATTAATAGACGGATACCGAAAACTGGTAAAAGAAGAAAAAGAAAGCATTCAACTAATAATAAAAAATTACAATAAGAAAGCTTGAGGCAAATTCCCCAAGCTTTCTTATAAATTTATAATATCCCCGACTATTTCTGACAACAATTAATGTGCTCAGATACCGTTTCCTTATAACTAAAAAGCACCTGAAACTTTTTCGTTTCAGGTGCTCATTTTTATTTGCAGTATTCCTCAACGTAATTATCGATTGCGCCGGAAATTACCCTTAATGCCTCTTCTCTTCCGCCGGTTTCATCTACCACAGTCTCTTTACCCTCAAGGGCTTTATATACCGTGAAGAAATGGCACATCTCATCAAATATGTGCTTTGGCAGTTCAGAAATATCATTATACTGATTATAAGTCGGGTCATTATAGGGTATTGCGATAATCTTTTCATCGCTTCTGCCGCCGTCAAGCATCTTTATTAAACCTATGGGATAACATCTTACCAGAGTCAAAGGCTCAAGAGTTTCAGAGCAGAGAAGCAAAATATCCAATGGGTCTCCGTCATCGCCCAACGTCCTCGGTATAAAGCCATAGTTTGCCGGATAGTGAGTAGATGTATAAAGGATTCGGTCAAGAATAATAAGACCTGTTTCCTTATCAAGTTCGTACTTTTTTTTGCTTCCCTTTGGAATTTCAATTACCGAAATAAAATCCTCCGGTGAAATTCTTTTGGGACTTATATCATGCCAAATGTTGCTCATTTTATTTTTCCTCCCCTATAAATTCAAATCTCTTAAATTTTTTGCCGTCCCGCTCTATTTCCTCATTCCACATAGATGCCGGACGTACCCATAATCCGCCCTCACCGTAGAGAGCTTCATATACAACCATCTCTTCAAGGGTTTCACTGTGCCGTGCAATGCCTATAACACGGTATTCTCCACCCTTAAAGTGACGGTATCTGCCTTTTTTAATTGAGTTCATTTTTCTTTTTCGCCTTTCTCTCCACTTTGCGTTTGTTTCCCTTTTCGTCAACAATATATGTGTTATCAAGACTGGAAACGAGGCTCTGTTTGAAAGCCGCAATATACTCCCCTCTGAGAATAGCTCTTTCCTGCTGTTCCTCAGGGGTAAGCTCACGTTCCCTTGAAATGCGTGTAAGTTCACTTATTCTGTCAATTTTTTTCTGATCCATTTTATTTCCTTTCGTTACTGAATTTTTCTGTTTCAGCTTTATAATTAGTTTATCACATCTTACCGTATTTCTTCAAGTGGTTGTATTTAAGTGAAATTTGTGTTACCTTAAAATCATAAACCGAAAAGAGGAATCAAAATGATTATAAACGTTCCAAAAAACGCTGAATATATACTGAAAGCTCTCCAAAATGAGGGCTTTGAAAGCTATGTCGTAGGAGGTTGTGTAAGAGATTCCATAATGGGAAAAGAGCCTTTTGACTGGGACATTACAACCTCTGCGCTCCCTGAAAAGACGATAGAGATTTTTGAAGCTTTAGGGTGCAAAGTGATAAAAACAGGAATAAAGCATGGTACTGTTACTGTAATTAAAGACCATGAGCCTTTTGAAGTGACTACTTTCAGAATTGACGGAGAATATTCCGACCGACGCAGACCCGACGGAGTAAGTTTTACGTCAAATCTCCAAGAAGATCTTAAACGCCGTGACTTTACCATAAACGCCATTGTAGCAAACTCTGAAGGCGAAATAAAAGACTTTTTCGGCGGCATAGATGATATTAAAAGAAAAGTTATAAAAGCCATAGGCGATCCTGATAAAAGGCTTAATGAAGATGCTTTAAGAATAATGCGTGCACTGCGTTTTGCCTCGGTGCTGGGATTTGAAATCGACCCTGAGCTTCAAGAAAGTCTCAGAAAAAACAAAGAGCTTTTACGTGACATTGCACCTGAACGCATAAACGCAGAATTTTCAAAGCTCATCTGCGGAGAAAATTTTTCACAGGTTATTTTAAATTTCACAGATATAATCGAGGTGTTTATTCCGGAGATAATTCCCTGCAATGGCTTTGACCAAAGAAATATTCACCATATATATGACGTTTGGGAACACAGCGTAAGAGCAGCTGAAAACACTCCGGCCGACCTCATACTGCGTCTTACCATGCTTTTTCACGACATTGAAAAGCCCTCCTGTTTCTTTATGGGAGAAGACAATCAGGGTCATTTTTACGGTCACGCCAAAAAAAGTGCCGAAACCGCCGGAAAGATTCTCCGCCGGTTAAGATATTACAACAAAACCATTAAAGAAGTTACCGAACTTATTGAACTTCACGATGTGGAAATAGTCCCGGAGAAAAAGCCGGTTCTCAGAAGAATGGGTAAAATGGGCAAAGAAAGCTTTGAAAAACTTATTGCAGTAAAATATGCCGACAATGGAGCTCAGTCTCCCATTGTACTAAACCGCAGAAAAGATTTTCAAAAAATAGAGGAAATAGCCCAAGAGGCTCAAAGAGAAAGCAGCTGTTTCAGCCTAAAAAGCCTCAGTGTAAACGGAAGAGATTTAATCGAAGAAGGTTTTCCGGAAGGCAGAGAAATAGGAAAAATACTACAATATCTTCTTGAAAGCGTTATTGACGGCAAATGTGAAAATGAAAAAGAGGCTCTTTTAAGCTATGCGAAAAAATTCAGGAACTGTTAATTCCAAAGAAGAATTTCTGCGGTAATTGAAAAATCATTATATATAACAAACCACCCACCGCCTTATTAAGACAGTGGGTGGCTGTTTATTTAGAAAGAAGTGAAATGAAGTAAACTAAAATATCAATTACTTTCTTTTCTTTGTGATTACAACTGCTGCACCAGCAAGAATAGCTACTGCTGCAAATGCTCCAAGCATCATTGAATCGCCGTTTGCAGGAGCCTGTGTATCTGTATCTGCTTCAGAAGTTGTATCCTCTACTGAGGGTGCTTCTGTTGAGGGTTCCTCTGTTGAAGGCTCCTCTGTTGAGGGAGCTTCTGTTGAAGGCTCCTCTGTTGAGGGCTCTTCTGTTGAAGGCTCCTCTGTTGAGGGTTCATCTGTTGAAGGCTCTTCTGCTGAGGGCTCTTCTGTCGAAGGCTCTTCTGTCGAAGGCTCTTCTGTTGAAGGCTCTTCTGTTGAAGGCTCCTCTGTTGAAGGCTCTTCGGGATCAGTTTCATCCGGGAATTCCGGTACTTCAAGCACATTGCATACTGTTACAAGAGCTTCATCTGCACTCATACCCTCTATTGTTGTAAGTGTCTGACCAAGAATATTGGAAAGTACAAAATCTTCAACAAGAGCTTTTACAGCTGCTTTAATAGAAGCCATATTGTTCTGTTCGGTAAGATTATTAAAGAGATAACGGAAAATCAACAGGAAGGAATCTCCCTTATTTGTCTCAAAACCTACACGATAAGCATTGTCACCGGAAACACTTTCCTTAACAACAGGTTTAGCTGTTGAAGCAAGAAGTGCCCAATCAATATCAGAAAGCTTAAGGCTCAATGTGACATCACCAATCTGAATGTTAGCAAGCATTCCGTTAATCAAACCAACGATCATTGAAGGATCGATTTTAAGAAGATCTGAGCTTACAAAACTACTGATCATGCCCAATGTTCCGTGAATATGCTGAAGCTGTTCATTGAGAATATTGTCATTGAAAAGACGTGCAAGTTTGGGAAGAATGTCAACAAGTGTTGAAACCGGATCAACTGCAAGCTTATTCTCAATAAAGTCAAAAATAGGATTGATGATGGGAAGTATTGCTGCATCACCTTTTGCATTTCCCTCAGCAGCATTAAACTGTGCTGTATACTCTCTTGAACTCATAATTCCGTCAAGATCAAGGGTTTCAAGAACAGGGATGAGATACTCATAGAGACCGTATACATAGTTGGGAACATCTACTTCGTTAGCGAAATCAATTGCAAGAAGTCCGCTTGTAATTGATGTTGTAAGTCCACGAAGAACTGCTGCAAGAGCATTTACAAAGCCCTCACGGTCGCCATCCTGGAAACCAAATGTACCATTTTCTACCTTTGTAAGATCAAGGTTTGCCCAGCATGCTGTTGAATCACTCTCTCCCTCGG
>UQGM01000033.1 GCA_900540535.1 uncultured Oscillospiraceae bacterium
CTGTATGGGTCAGTGCGAAGGTGCAGTTTGCACAAGAGTCAACGGCAAAAAGATATGCGGCGTAAGCCCAAAAGGGGTAGAGGATTATTTCAATACCCATGTACTTCCGGAAATTGAATAACCAAATCAAAGCGGCGGATTTATCCGCCGCTTTTGATGTTTAACGGTATTGCAGTGGGAACAAATAAAACTGCATTTTATCCATGCAGGAAAAAATATTCCTTTAAAATCTTGTTTTTTCATATGGAATATGATATACTTACTCAGTCGGTTTATCGCAGTGATTATTTAAAATATTGTGGGTAAACGAAAATTTATTTAACGAGGCGTAGCTCAGTTTAGCAGAATGTTTGTGTGGTACAAGATGCCGCACTCCGCAAGGAGCAGACTTGGGACGAGGACGTAAAGAAAACAGTCCGGTGGACTGTTTTTAGTCCGAGAGATTTTTGGCGTAAGACAAAAATCAAGAACCTGCGGTTCGTAAAAATTAAATAAGCAATAACGAGGCGTAGCTCAGTTTGGTAGAGTGCTTGGTTTGGGACCAAGATGCCGCAGGTTCAAGTCCTGTCGCCTCGACCAGAATCCCGGAGATAATAAATTCTCTGGGATTTTTTGTTTTATATTCGTGTAAAACTGAAACACATTCATATTTTGAAAAATCAACCGAGCTTGGCCTGCCTTAATAAATAGTCTTTTTATATTTATTTACTAATTATTTTATTGACTTTTCGCTTAAAATTATATATTGTTTCCTTAAAGTAATAAAATTGGGGGAATATTTACAATGAGCAAAACGAAGAAAAGGATTATGTCCTTTATTTTGGCAGTGGTTATGCTGCTTGGATGTGGTTCGGCGGCGTTTGCAGCCTATGGATGTAATTGCGGAACATCACCACTTATTGTAGTAAGCGGCATGGCGGCATGGCCTCTTGTACAGGATGAGGGCACATCGGAAGAAAAACAGGTTTTTCCGCCTGATACAGATACGATTTTAAAACTTGTCGGAGAAATTGCCGGGCCTCTTGCACTGTTTGCAATTACAAAAGATTACAATCAGCTGGGAGACAGTCTGCTTCCTGCGGTAAAAAAGCTTTTGGAGCCGCTGGCGTGTAAAGCGGACGGAACAAGCAAGTACAATATTACTACTGATATTTATCCTGAATCCATGGCAAGTTATCCGGAATTTGCAAGTAATCCGGAGTTTACGGCAAATGAACCTGCTGTTGTCCGTGAAGCTGTGGAAAAAATCGGTGCAGATCATGTATATTATTTTAATTACGACTGGCGTCTTGATCCCATGGATCACGCAAGAGAGCTGCGCAAGTACGTAGAAAAAGCCAAGGAAGAAACCGGACACGATAAAGTAAATCTTGCCGGAGCAAGTATGGGCGGCACAATAATTGCATCATATCTCTATCTGTACGGCAGTGATGATATTGATAATTTTACAATGCTTTCATCTGCCTTTACGGGTACCACAATTGTGGGAAATCTTTTTAACGGCAGACTTGAACTGAATAAGGATGGACTTATACGTATACTTAAAGAGGTAGTGGGCGTTGAAGCTGTAAACTGTCTTTTTGATGCTCTTGATAAAGCCGGAGTATTTGACGTTCTTGTAAATTTTGCTGATTCGCTTTTTGCAAATTTAAAAGACAGAATGTATGATGAGGTTTTTAAGGATACTTTCTTTACCATGCCCGGAATATGGGATCTCATCGCTTTGGAAGATTATGAGAATGCAAAAGCATATCTTTTAGATCCTGAAACGGATGCACAGCTTATAGACAGAATCGATAGCTATCATTACAATGTTCAGGCAAAGCTTCCGGAGCTTCTTGAAGAAGCTATGGAAAACGGCGTAAAGGTCAATGTGGTATCTCATTACAATATGCAGGGAGTTCCGATTACTCCTTCATATAATGAACAGAACGATAACGTTATTGATACAAAATACACTTCCGGATACGCAGTATGTGCATATCTTGATGAAACTCTTCCGGCAGATTATAAGCAGCAGAATACAGTTTGCAAAGATATTACGCATAACCATATTTCAGCGGACAGAATAATTGACGCATCTACCTGTTTGCTTCCGGAGCAGACGTGGTTCCTTAAAAATCAGAAGCATGTTGGATATATGTATCACACAGAGCTTATGGACTTTATTCTGATGCTTTGTCTTGGAAAAGTTCAGTATACTGTTGAGAATGCAGAGCCATATGGACAGTTTATGGAGGTAAATCCTAAAACAGGAGAACTTACCGTTATCGGAGCTGTGGGAGGAGAGGAACCATCCGAGCCTGAAACGACAACTGAGGTAATTGAGACTACTGACACTGAGCCTACGGAAACTGAAGTAACCGAACCCACTGAGACAGAACCGGCTGAAACGGATACTTCGGAAGATACAACAAAGGTATCTGATACAGAAACTACTGAAACAGAACCTTCAGAGACAGTGACAGCTTCTGATGAGACTCAAACCGAACCTACTGAAGAAGCCACGGAGCCTGATAAAGATACCACCGAGATTACAGCAGACGAACAGACAGAAGAAACATCAAATGAGAATTCGCAGCAGACACAAACCATTACCGTTGGCGATAGTTTTGTGGCAATTGTGCCTTTTGGTGCTGCCTGTGCAGCTTTGGTATTGACCGCAAAGCGCAAAAGGAATAAAATATAATCAATCTCTGATTTTAAGAGCCGCCGCATAGTTTAAGTTATTTAGCACCGAAAAAATACTGTTGTTAACATTATGTTAGCAACAGTATTTTTGGTTTTATAGACTTATATGAATTTAAAAATAAAACCGACATTCACAAATTCTATTTTGTATCGCCTTCTTTTTCTGAAACGTATTTCATAATATCCTCGACTTTGCAGTCAAGAATTTTGCAAAAAGTGTCAATAGTATGGGTGCTGACACTTTCATTTCGCTTCAGTCTTGTAATCTGCGCAGGGCTAATATTATATTTTTTGATAAGAGTATATTGTGTTATTTTCTTATCTTTCATGGTTTTCCATAAATTATCATAGATAATCATCTTCATCACCTACCTACTTGACATATTAACCGAAGATGATGTACAATAATATTAACCGATATCGGTTAATATTATTGAGGAGGTAGGTCTATGGAGTATATATCTGTTAAAGAAGCGGCGCATCGATGGGGTTATAGTGAATCGACTATTCGCAAATGGTGTCAAAATCAAATAATTAAGGTTACTGTTAGTGTAGAAAAGAAAAACGGACGTTGGCAAATACCTGCCAATGCTGAATGTCCCAAAAAATTAAAGAAGTAATTTGTTATACGAAAGGAAAGAAATTATGGAAAATAAAAATGTAAAAGAAATTATAGAAGAAATTATAGAAAAAATTAGGCAAAATAAAGAGTACTTTATAATAGGCATCGTAATAGTAGTAGTTTTTTTATTTAGTTTTAGGGTAGCATTCAGTGACAATAGTCATAGCGATTCTTCTGATGTCTGTGGCATTTGTGGCGGTTCTGGGGTTGTTACCAATAAAGTCCTCGGAAATGGGACTGGTATACAGAAAGGTTTTGATACATATTATCGTTGCAGAGGCTGCAACGGTACAGGCAAAGTATAAAATAATTCATTGTTAAGGTATACTGTCTTGTTTTATACAATATTAACAGCAGATTTTTAAATTTTCTGCCTGTGCACCTTTAGTATTGACCGCAAAGCGCAAAAGGAATAAAATATAATTAATCTCTGATTTTAAGAGCCGCCGCATATTTTATGCGGCGGCTTTAATAAGGGAAAATTTACCAAAAGGCGAAGCTTGCCTTTTAAAGGACGGAAATCAAAACTATGGATTTTAGAAAAGCATTGGAAATTGTACTGGAAACAAAAAATATAATTATGGATAAAGAGTCTGCACATAACATCACAGTTAAAGGCGAGGCGGACTATGTAACTCAAACTGATTTTAAGGTGCAGTCGTTTCTTATGGAGAAGCTTTCGGAGGCTTATCCTGAGGCTGGATTCCTTGCTGAGGAAAAGGATAACGATTATAATGGCGGAACCCCCATCTGGATTATCGACCCCATTGACGGTACAACTAATTTGATACACGGCTGCAATATGAGCGCTGTTTCCCTTGCCTATTATGACGGCAAAGAGGTTATTTTCGGCGCTGTTTATAATCCGTTTACAGGGGAACTTTTCCGTGCCGAAAAAGGTAAAGGCGCATTTTTAGGTGATACTCCCATCCACTGTACAGGTACACATAAATTAAACCGCTGTCTTGTATCTGTGGGAACATCTCCTTACTATAAGGATGAGGCCGAGGGCAATTTCAGACTTTTCCAGAAAGTTTTCCTGACCTGTGAGGATATAAGACGTACAGGTTCAGCAGCTCTTGACCACTGCTATGTTGCGGCTGGACGTTTTGACATATACTTTGAGCGTCACTTAAAGCCCTGGGATTATGCTGCCGGAAAGCTTATTCTTGAGGAAGCCGGCGGAAAAGTTACCGGTTGGCAGGGTGAAGAAGCCGATCCTACAAAAATTTGGGATATAGTTGCCACAAACGGAAAGGTTCATGAAGCTTTTCTTGAGATGATAAAATAAACTGATGCTATGCTTAGCACACTTTGATTGATAACATAAAAAACAACAGCGCCTGCGGAAAGAAAGATTTCCTGCAGGCGTTTTCTATTTCCTGTTAAATTGTTCGCTTTCACTGAGTTTTTCAATGTATTGTTTTGGTGTCATTTTGAACTCATCAAAGAAAGCCCTGTAAAAAGTTCTCGGGGACTGGAATCCCGCCTCCTGAGCCGCTGTTTCGAGGTTGGACGGATGATTTTCAATGTAATTTTGCAAAAATCGGCTTATCCTTACTCTGTTTAAATAGCTGTTGAAGTTTTGGTTGCACTGGGTGTTTATAATTTTGCTTACAGTGCAGCGGTTGGTGCAGCAGGCGGCGGCAACGGAATCGAGGGTTAGGGGCGATGATGCATTTTCCGTTATATAGTCAATTACTTTATCGGAAAGATTGTTTCTATCTTCGGGAACTTTCAGGGATATTGCGTCCATGACAATGTTTTCTATCACTTCAAAATAGAGCATTCTGTTTTTCGGGGACATATCCTTAAAGGTCTTGTAAAGAGATACTATTTCACCCCATTCGTTGCCGTCAGCGTGGCATATTACGCTTTCTCTGAGCCTGTTTGCAATGCGCTCTGATACAGTGTCGGGGAAAATGGGAGATACAAATCTGTTTGAAAGCTTCTTTTTTGATTCAAAAGTGTGGAGCTCGAAGGGTTTTATTATTACAAAGTCTCCCGTTGACATGGGATAACGTTTTTCCCCAAGGGTTACGAAAAGATCCCCCTTTACTGAGAACATAATCTCTATCTGGCGGTGCATATGAAGAAAATTGCCGCCGCCTCCAAGATGTGAAAAGTAGTTGCATGTGCCGTTTGTTAAAATATCAGTTTCATCGTAGTAGTTTTTCTTTTCCATAGTGCGATTGTATCAGAGAAAAAAACGCTCTGTCAACAACGTATATACCTTTTGACAGTATGATTTTACTATTTGCCATAGTGAATTTTAAAGATAAAAAGTATAATCTGCATATAAAATTCTGTTAGGAGGCAGAAAAATGAAAATCGGATTAATGTTCAGCAATATAAGGGGTTCTGTCAGCAAGGCTCTTGAATTTTGCAATAACATCGGTCTTGACGGAGTTCAGATAGGTATTTCTTACGGAAGATACAATGTTGAAAAGGCAAATGAAAGAAGCTATCAGAAGCTTGAAAAGCTGCTTATTAAAAATGATCTTGAAATCAGTGCATACTGCGGAGAACTGGGCGGCCACGGTTTTATGATAGCAAAGGATAACCTGGGTCAGGTTGCAAAGTGCAAAAAGATGATCGACTTTGCAGTGGATAAGGGCGTTAAAATCATCTCAACTCATATCGGTGTAATCCCCGAGGATAAAAACTGCGAAGTCTATAAGGCTATGCAGTCTGCAATGCGTGAGGTCGGTATCTATGCCAAAGAGAGGGGCAGAGTTTTAGCCATTGAAACAGGTCCTGAAAAGGCGGCAACACTTAAAGATTTTATAGAAAGTCTCGACGGCGGTATCGGCGTAAACCTTGACCCTGCGAACTTTACAATGTGTGCAAGACAGGATCCTGTTGAAGCAGTGTATATGCTGGGTGACTATATTGTCCACACTCATGCAAAGGATGGAAGAAACCTTGAGCCGGTAGATACAAGATTCGTCTACGGCTTTGTAAATGAAGAGGATAAAAAAGGACTTACAGCTCCTAAGGGAAGAGTATATGAGGAAACACCTCTAGGTAAAGGTGATGTTGACTGGGATAAATATCTCAAAGCTCTCCGTGACATCGGCTTTGACGGATACCTTACCATTGAGCGTGAATACGGCAGCCGTGGCACAAAGGATGATATAAAGGCAGGAGCGCAGTTCCTCAGAGAAAAAATATATAAAAAGGATAAGGTAAACCTTGCGGTAGTGGGATGCGGAAGTATTGCTAATGCAGCACATTTCCCGAACATTGTCCGCAATAAGAACATAAACGTAAAATACACCTGCGACCTTATAGAGGAGAGAGCTAAAAAGGCAAAGTCAAAGCTTAAGGCTGAAAAAGCGGTGCTCGATTATAAGGAGATTTTAAAGGATAAGGATGTTGACGCTGTACTTGTTTGCACACATACCGATTATCATACAATCGTAGCCGTTGACGCAATGAAAGCAGGCAAGGATGTCCTTTCCGAAAAGCCCGTTGCAATGAATTATGAAGACGCTCAGAAGATGCTGGAAGTTTCAAAGGAAACAGGCAGGCTTTTGAATATTGCTGTCTGCATGAGATACAACACAGCCGTAAACCGCATCAAGTCATATATTGAGGGCGGAAAGCTCGGCAACATCTATCATGTCGTTTGCAGCTTCAGAGGTTTCCGTATGATTCCCGGTATCGGCGGCGATTTTACCACAAAGGCAAAATCAGGCGGCGGAGTGCTTCTTGACTGGGGTGTACACTATCTTGATTTGATTCTCTATATACTCGGCAATCCCGCAATCAAAACCGTAACAGGCGACTGCTACGCAATGCTTGGCAGAGATATTTCAAAGTACAATACAGGCGGATTCAGATGGGGCGATGCTCCCAAAAATGACGGCATCAATGACGTTGAAGAGTATGTAACAGGCCACATCAGAACTGACAGAGATGTCACTGTCAGCTTTAACGGAGCCTGGGCACAGAACATAAACGAGGACAAAATGTACATAGATTTTCTTGGTGACAAGGGCGGTATAAGATACTATTACTGCAAGGATTTCATCTATTTCGGTGACGACGGCAAGAAGCTTTCAAAAGAAAAGCCGAAGTTCGATCAGTGCGATATATACAGAGGAGAGCTTCTCGATTTTGTAAGCGCAGTAAGAAGCGGTACAAATGCAGCAAGCCGTAACAAGATAGAAAATCTCATGCCCACTGCATTGCTTCTTGATAGCATCTATAAATCGGACGCAGAGAAAAGAGAGATAAGCTTTGAGTAAGGAAAAGGCAGTTATCGGAGTTATAGGGTGCGGGAAAAAGGCTTGCTCGGCTCATATTCCCGCTCTCGAAAAGCTCGAAAATGTAAATCTCAAATATCTTTCGGATATAAACGCTCAAAGGCTCCGTGAGCTTAAAGAAGAATATCCCCAGTGCGAAACCTTTGCCGATTACCGTGATATGCTTTCATGCGCAGATCTTGACGGTGTGGTAATCTGTACACATACAAATCTCCACTGCAAAATTGCAAAGGAATTTCTCCTAAGAGGCGTTGACGTCTTTACGGAAAAGCCTGTTGCAATGAATTATGAAGAAGCTTTAGAGACTGCGAGAATTGCCCGGGAAAACGGCAGAGTCTTTGATGCCGGAGTTTGCCTGAGATTTGCAAGTTCCCTCGAAGAAGTCCGCAATATTGTGCAGTCGGGAGAAATAGGAAATGTTTATCACGTTTCCTGCCGTTTCAGGTTTTCAAAAAGTATTCCGGGAGCGGGCAGCGATTATACTAAGAAATCAAAATCAGGCGGCGGAGTGCTCATAGATTTAGGTGTGCACAATTTTGATGCCATAGATTATTGTCTTGGCGGAGTTAAGTGGAAATCCGCTTTCGGTAAATGTATTTCATCGCCGCTCATGGCTTCAGGTGAAAACAGTAAAGCCGGATATATAATGGAGAGCAAAATAAAGTCAGATGTAGAGGATTACGCCTTTGGTATAGCTCAGAGCGACAGCGGAATATCTCTTTCCTTTGAAGGCTCATGGGCACAGAATATAGGCGATGAAGAAAAACACATTGACTTTTTAGGTGATAAAGGAGCGGTACGCTTTAATTATTACCGTGGATATACCCTTTGGGGAAAGGGTGGAGAAAAGCTCAAAGAGTGCGAAAACTGCTATGACGGCAAAATGTACGAAAATGAGCTCCAAAGCTTTGCCGATGATATCCTTAAAAGATGTTTTGACAGCAGAAATGCAGTGGAAAATGTTTTAAGCAGTGCACAGCTTATTGATATGATTTATGCTTCATCCAACAAATAAAAACTACCTGTACAGTTTTGTTAAACCAAAACACCTCCTTTTTCGTATAATGAAAAGGGAGGTGTTTTTAGATGAATTCCTGTGAAATAACTGCCGGAGTAACAGCACTTGCAAACTGTATTGCAAAAAATTTAGGTGACTCAGAACTTGCTCTTGTAGCGGCGGTGTTTGTGCAGCTTGGGGATAACCTTGCCCTTATTGCCGCACACCGTCAACTATGCAGTGATAAAAATGAACGCATGATGAAATGAAATCACCTTGAAAGAAAAAGATTAAAGTAGTATAATAACATCCGTTCAATAAAAACGGAGACATAGCTCAGCTGGTTAGAGCGCTGCATTCACATTGCAGAGGCCGTGGGTTCGAGTCCCTCTGTCTCTACCACCAGGCTGAGCCCGTAAGCAATTCACGTTCCGGGCTTGGCTTTTTTATTTTTCCTTTTTGCTCGTGTTTATAGCGGGTATCTATTTTGTAAACACTTCTCATCGTACAAAGCCTGAAGCCATTTGTGCTCTGGGCTTTTGTTTTAATTTGAATTTTGCCTGTAATATGTTGTTCCTGCAAGTTAAGTCTATATGAATTGGTCTTTTTGCTGTTTACAGACCTTTTAATTTATCGTTTTGTACAATTGAAAGTTTTAAATGGGTGTGTTATTATAAATTCAAATTTTGTGCCGAAGGATGAGTAATTTGAATACATCGGTATATATTGCGCTGTTTATATTACTTTTTATAGTTATATATTCCAGTAAGCGCAATGAGAAAATTATTTTAAAACAGATTAAGAAAATGAAAAATAAAGAGGAGCGTGCAGAAATGACAGAACTTGCAAAGAGATTTATTGGTAAAGAATGTGTTATTTCAACATTTAATTCACAGGTTGTGGGAGTTATAAAAGAGGTAACCGACGGCGCAGTGCTTATTGAAAATAATGAAAATCCCGAAATTATAAATATAGATTACATTGTAAAAATAAAGGAATATCCCAGAAATAAAAACGGAAAGAAAAAGATCATTGTAGGCTGAAAACTGAACATAGGAATACTATAAAAACTTACCCCGTCTTTCGTTATAAAAGACGGGGTCTTAATTTACTGATCTTAATTGTTTTGTTAACTTTCCTCTTGTGCTGTTTCTGTGCTTTCAGTTACAGGAGCTGTTTCCTCTTCAACATCGCAGGGCCGCTTCCAAAGGTGGATTGTTCCATTGTCGTTGAGAACTTTGAGCATTGTAATCAAAAGAGGCAGCAGGAAAAGTCCGATAAATCCGAAAAGCTTAAGTCCGAAGAACATAGCTATAATAGTAATAAACGGAGGAAGACCCAGCTGCATTGCTACAAGCTTTGGTTCGATAATCTGTCTGATAACGGTTATAACACCGTAGATTACGAGAAGACCTATTCCCATTCCGACATCGCCCATGATAAAAGAATAAACTGCCCAAGGAAGAACTATGGTTCCTGTGCCAAGAACGGGGACTATATCTACTACACAGGTAACAAAGGATATAACAAAAATGTATGAGCTTTCATAAACGCCTATAAGTTTTAAGATATTAAGTCCTATAAACATTTCAGAGAATGTTATGAGCATAATAAGAAGATAGGCTTTAACAATTTTCTTTAAGGAAGAAAATACAGTGTTTTTGGCTTCACGTATAACATGTTTCTTTTCAGGGGGAAGCTGACGCTTGATGAAGCCTGCAATTCTTGGGAAATCCGCTGTCATGAAGCAGCAAGCTATTATGGCAATTAAGACTGAAACCAAAGCGGAGGGTATCTGCTTTGCAGTGTTCCAAACGCCCATAAGGGGAGCTTTAAGCATTGAAAAATCAATAGATGGTAAATCCGGAGTAGCAAGATTTGGTCCGGTAGTGCCTGAAAGTGTAGCTGAAATGGATGCAAAAGTATCCATAATTTTCTTTTCTATTCCGTCAGGAAGGAATGCAACAGCATCTGCAAGACTTATTTCAAACTGTTCAAGGAACTGAGGGAGATTATCGAGAATATTTTTGATATAATCGAAAAATCCCATAAATTCAGAAATGATTTTCGCTATAATAAGGGAAATAGGACCAAGAAAAGCGATCAGTAATAATATGACCATTATTACACTTGCGAAGCCTCTTTTAATAGGGGTTTTTCTTGTAATGAACCCGACAGGACGCTGTAAGAACATCGCTATAGCAAAAGCGGCCAAAAATGGGAAAGTGATCCAGAATGCATAATGCATGAAGAGGTAAAAAAGCATTATTATTACGGCAAAATAGAAAAAATTAATTAGAAAAGCACGCCGTTTCAAAATGGTCGCCGGTTTTGACAAAATATTTCACACTCCTTTTTGTTGTTGGCAAAGCGGGGATATAAGTATTTTATACCATAATTTGTTATAATACAACCGAGAAATCAACATTTTAACAAAAATGAAAATCGGGCTTTATTCTGCTAAAGGTTTATGGTAAAATAAGCTGAATACATTTTAGCGATTTACAGGACTGCTATAATTTTCAGAAAAACGCCTGTGGCAGATTGGAAGATGATAAGATGAAAGTTGCAGTAATGGGATACGGAGTAGTCGGTTCCGGAGTTGTTGAGGTCTTACAGACTAACAATAAGGAAATCGTAAAGAGAAGCGGACAGGAATCTGTGGATATCAAATATATTCTTGACCTGCGTGACTTCCCCGGCGATCCAAATGAAGATAAATTTATCAAGGATTTCTCTTTGATAGAAAAGGATGAGGAAATTTCCGTTGTTGTTGAAACAATGGGAGGACTTAAGCCTGCTTTTGATTTTGTAATGGCTTGCCTCAAATCAGGAAAAAGCGTAGTTACATCAAATAAGGAGCTTGTTGCCGCAAAGGGATATGAGCTTCTTGAAGCAGCTAAAGAGAATAATGTAAATTTCCTGTTTGAAGCAAGTGTAGGCGGTGGTATTCCGGTTATCAGACCTATGAGCCAGTGCCTTGCAGCTAATAAAATAGAAGCTGTCGCAGGTATTCTTAACGGAACTACTAATTTTATTCTTACAAAGATGATAGATGACAACATGGATTTTGCTCAGGCACTTAAACTTGCCCAGGAAAACGGATATGCTGAGAGAAATCCCGCAGCGGATGTTGAGGGAATGGATGCATGCAGAAAGATCTGCATTTTAGCTTCTCTTGCATATGAGCACCATGTTTATCCCGACGGAATCTACACTGAGGGAATTACAAATGTAACCCTTGAAGATGTAGCTTATGCCAAAAACTGGGGCGGAGTTATAAAGCTTATAGGAGCTACCGAGCCTGTCGGCGACGGTGAGCAGATATCTGTTTATGTAAGACCTTGCTTTGTATCCTCACACAGCCAGCTTGCAAATGTAAATGATGTTTTCAATGCTGTACTTGTCAGAGGCGACGCTCTTGGCGATTCCGTATTTTACGGTAAGGGAGCAGGTAAGCTTCCCACAGCCAGCGCAGTAGTTGCAGACGTAATCGACTGTGCAAGACATATTGAAAAGAGAAAGCTTTTCGGCTGGGGACCTGCCAAGGAGAACTTTGTTGCAGATACAATGGAACTTCCGATTTCAGCCTATGTACGCTTTACTTCTTCTAATGCACAGGGAGCAAAGGATGCCATTACTGCAAAGTTCGGCGGAGTTCAGGAGCTTACAAGAGAAAATCAGCCTGAAAACGAAAAAGCATTTGTCGTTTGTGCAGGCAGCGAAAAGTCTCTGAGAGAAGAGCTTGAGCGCCTGAGCGGTGAAGGAGATTTCAAACTCCTTTCACTTATGAAAATAGCGGATTTTTAATTTTAATCATACCATGATAGTAAACACCTATAAATAAATCAGGAGGACAATTATGGGACTTATAGTACAGAAATTCGGCGGAAGCTCTGTTGCCAACGCTGAGAGAGTTATGAACGTTGCCCGCATTGTAACCGAAACTTATCACAGCGGAAACGATGTTGTTGTAGTTGTTTCTGCACAGGGCGATACAACAGATGATTTGATTGCCAAGGCTGCTGAGATTAATCCCAAGGCTTCAAAGCGTGAGATGGATATGCTCCTTACAGCAGGTGAGCAGATGTCAATTTCACTTCTTGCTATGGCTATTGAATCACTTGGCTATCCTGTTATCTCCCTTCTCGGCTGGCAGGCAGGCTTTAACACAAATTCCGCTTACGGTATGGCAAGAATCAAGTCCATTAAGACAGACAGACTCCGTGCGGAACTTGATAAGCGCAACATTGTTGTTGTAGCAGGTTTCCAGGGACTTAACAAGTATGATGACCTTACAACTCTCGGAAGAGGCGGCTCCGATACCAGCGCAGTTGCAATTGCAAGTGCACTTCATGCAGACCGCTGCCAGATCTTCACAGATGTTGAGGGCGTTTATACTGCTGACCCGAGAAAGGTTCCCGGCGCAAGAAAGCTTAAGGAAATCACATATGATGAGATGCTTGAGCTTGCAACACTTGGCGCACAGGTTCTCAATAACCGTTCTGTTGAAATGGCAAAGAAATATAATGTTGAAATCGAGGTGCTTTCAAGCCTTAAGAGAGTACCCGGCACAATAGTCAAGGAGGTAGCAAACGTGGAAAAAATGCTTGTAAGAGGTGTCACAAAAGACACAGACGTAGCCCGTATTTCAGTTGTAGGAGTTCCCGATGTTCCCGGTATTGCATTTAAGCTTTTTGCAAAGCTTGCAGCTAAGGGAGTAAACGTTGATATAATTCTTCAGTCCGTAGGCCGTGACGGCACAAAGGATATCACCTTCACAGTAAGCGAGGGCAACGGACCTCTTGCTGTTGAGCTTGTAAAAGAGGTTGTTGATCTTCCCGATGAGAAGATTGTATGCGATACAAACGTTGCAAAGATTTCAGTAGTCGGTGCAGGTATGGAAACTCATCCCGGTACTGCTTCCAAGATGTTCGAGGCTCTTTATGAGATCAATGTAAACATCCAGATGATCGCAACAAGCGAAATCAAGATCTCTGTTCTTATTGATGAGAAGGATGCTGACAGAGCTGTTACAGCAGTTCACAATAAGTTCCTTCCTGAAGAATAATTAATCAGATTAACAAAAAGACGATGCTTTTCGCATCGTCTTTTTTTGTATACAGAGATTATTTTTATAATATGAGATTTTTAGAAGAAATCTATAAAAGTTGCGATATTACAAAAAGTAATAAAGAAAATCGTCAAATTGCAAACGGAAAAGTGTTAAAAAATATCCCTGGATATTAGTGCGAAATATACGAATTTTATTTTTAGGATAGCTATATTTGTATAATTATTGACCCGTGAATTATTTTGTAATAGAATTAAACAAAGTGATTTTATGGAGGAGATGGACTTGGCGAAATTTAAAGAAGTTGCATCAGGCGTTATAAAAGATGTAACAAGCCACTGGAGTAAACCCGCAAAGGGTAATTATGTTTCCTATAAGGAAATTGTGAATTTGGGTATCGGAGGCATGGGCCAGCAGCTTATAACCCTTATCACAGGCTGTCTTGCTCTTTCTGCCGGAAACACTCTTTTGGGAGCTACTCTCGGTATAAAGCCACTGCATCTTCAGTATATGGCAACGGTGCAGACTGTTTTCAATCTTATTTTTTATGTTATAAGAGGTAGGATTGTTGACAATACGAGAACAAAATACGGCAGATTTCGTCCGTATATTGCCATAATGGGCTTTTCCCTTGTAATACTTTCTACGATATTCATGTTTCTCCCCTTTGAAACAATGTCGTATAATTCACTTTTGGCCGTTACCTTTTGTTTTGCCATAACGGTAAGTATGGTACAGCCTTTTTATACGGATACATACGGAGAAATGCAAACTGTTATCAGTCCCGACAGTAAGGAGCGTACTAAAATCATAACTATCAACGCCCTTGTTTATTCGGCGGCGCCTACTATTACCGGTCTGCTTATTCCGATTCTTGTAAACTTCACAGGCGGATATACCAATATTGCTACATACCGTTATATATATGTTCCTACGGCTCTTCTCGGTTTGGGACTTAACTTCTTTACGGCTTTCGGCTGTAAGGAAAGAGTTGTCGCTTCAAAAAGCTATGTTCAGCGCATAGGCGTTATTGAAGGATGCCTTCAGATTTACAGAAACAAACATTGGTGGCTCAGAACAATAGCCGGTATTATCGGATTCCTTGAGGGTGCAAGCGGTGTAATCTTTATGTGGATCTACATCTACGGGGTACAGAATACAACCCAATATGGATTACTTAGCACTGTACTCGGTTCCGCCTCCGGAATAGGAATGGCAATAACCCCATGGGTTCTTGGAAAACTCGGCAACAAAAAACTGCTTATTTTCCATAACTCCATGAACATTCTTTTCCTTACGGCTATGACTTTCACTTTTAAAATCCCGCTGCTTCTGTTTGTGTTCATATACGGAAATGCAGTAATAAATTCCTTTGCCAACGTATACAATCAGGTTATGCACTCTGAGGTAAAGGATTATCAGCAGTATATTTCCGGCAAGAGAATGGACTTTATGTTCGGAGCGGCAGGACTTATAACTACACCGATCACTATTTGCACAGGATATGTAATTCCCTATGTTTACGAGTATATGGGACTTACCGTTGACTACGATATCCTCTATGAACCTCAGGTAAGAAATACTCTGTTTTTAGTTCTTTGCTGTCTTTCAATTGTAGGTGCAATACTCAATCTCCTTCCCTTTGCTTTTTACAGTATGTCCCGTGAAAAGCATCGCAATATAATTAAGGTTCTCGAGTACAGGGCGATGTTTGACGACTACGAAAACGGATGCCTTACTGAGGACAGAATAGCTCTCAATGTTGAGGGTATAAGGGAGACATATAAATTTGTGGACGCTCCGACTCCTGATTTTGCTCAGCTGCGTAAAAACGTCAAGGATGCAAAAGGCAAACAGGCCAAAAATGAGGCTTCAAAGGCTCTTAAAGAAGCCAAAGAGCTTATGGTGGAAAAGGAAGCTGCCACTATTCTCACTGATGAGCTGAATAAATTCAAGAATCCCGAAATGCTTCATCAGGTAAAGCGTGCCAAGGAGCTTCTTAATTACGGAATTGATAATCTTACCGGATTTACTAAGGATATGGTAAGAGAAGCAAAAGCTCAGGAAGCGGCTACAAAAGAGGAAAAGGCAATGAAAAAATATGATATTCGCAGGGCTAAAAACCTTGTAAAGATGTCAAAGAGAATAAAGAAGTATTATCCTGACGGAGTAGAGGTTCCGGACGAAGATCTTGTAGAAAAGGCATTCAATATGCCCAAGGATACAATCGAGCAGGATAAGGCACGTTCCCGTGCAGTTGAAAGAGCTGAAAAAATACTTCTTCGATACGGTAAGGTTATGAAACCGTGGGTAGAGGCTCAGGAGCTTCTCAAGCAGGAGCGCATCAGCCGCACAATTCTCGATGATGTTATGAAAATGTATGATGAAGCTCAGTCTTTGAAGGCTGAACCGGCACAGGCATAAGGAGGTAACAGTATGAAAAAGAAAATATTACGCAGTATCTCCGCAGTGCTTTTAGGTGCTTTTATCCTAGGTTTTGCAGGATGTGCTCAGCCTACTCCTGAGGAGTTTGACGCTCAGTTTAAAACAGCTATTGAAAATTCCTTTAGTGCTCCTTTCTTTTATTGGAAAGAAACATACGTAAACGGAAAAAATTCAAAGTACACCTCATGCAATGTCCTTACAGCACTCGATAACAAATATGAGCCTATACTTGATGAAAACGGTGATTACGCAGAGGTTTCAATTAATATAATGAAAACTGAAAATGAGAAAAGCGTATATCAGCTTTACTGCGGAAAATCAGCTTCTTCTCAGGGTGGAGAAACAAAGGAGATGCTTTTCACTAAAGATATAAATCCTGAAACTGAAAAGTCGGTAAATAAAGTAACTCCCATGACCGTAGAGGAATATTTAAACCATAAGAACTTTGAGCCTTATACCCTTGAAGCAAAGCTCAAAGAGGTTTCGGGTCTTACAACTGCCGATATGGATTTGACAGCGGATAAATGCGGTATCGAAAAGAAAGGCAACGTCACAAAAATTAATTTCACCCTCACCGATGAGTATTTTGAAAGATACGAAAAAGAAAACGGCGAGCCTTCAATGTTTGAGGGCAGCAAGAGAGTAGAAATCGAAATGGCCTTTGAGCGTATTTCTCATATTATTGTATATTCTGAGGAACCCATTGCCGGAAGTAATATGACAATTGAAACTGAGCCCTATAAGCTGTTTATTGTTTACCTCGGACCGAAATTTTCGATTCCCTCCTATGATGAAAAGGATGCAGATGGAAACCCCGTATATGAATTTGTAGGATAAAGTCTATAACAAACAATCGCCGCCGCAGAAAATCTGCGGCGGCAATTGTTTTTAGATGAAATATTAAGAAATAAAAAATACAAACACCTGCACCTTTGGTTATCCGTAACCATAACCGCAGGCATATTTGTTTACTAATTGCTGAAAAACGGTGTGCGGCTTGAAAGCGGACTTGTCCGCCTGCGGCGGCAAAACTTTTTATATGCAATATAAAGAAAATAAGCACCTGCGGCTTTGGTTATCCGTAACCTTAACCGTAGGTACTTTGTTTATTAATTGCTGAAAAATGGTGTACGGCTTAAAAGCGGACTTGTCCGCAGCATTAAACGCTCTCTTCTTTAAGGTCTATTGTTATTGTGGGATGGTTAAAGGTGAGCTTTGTGTATTTAATGCCCGCTGCTGTAAGCATACGCTTTGAAGCTTTAACGTCAACGCTGTCGGCGTATTTGTCTGAAAGATAGATTATCTCCTTTATTCCGCACTGAATAATGGCTTTGGCGCACTCGTTGCAGGGGAAAAGAGGAACATAGATTTTGCATCCCTCAAGGGAACCGCCGGGGTTGTTGAGAATTGCATTAAGCTCGGCGTGGCATACATAAGGATATTTTGTATCATATTTGTCTCCGGTTCTGTCCCAAGGGAAATCGTCGTCGCTGCATCCTATGGGGAAGCCGTTGTAGCCGACTGACATGATTTTATTTTTCTGATTTACAATGCAGGCTCCTACCTGTGTGTTGGGGTCCTTGCTGCGCATGGAAGCCAAAATAGCAACACCCATAAAATATTCGTCCCAGGAAATGTAATCTTTTCTTTTCATTTTTTCGCCTCCGCTCTTATTATTCGTACTATCTTAAATGCATTTTATCACAGTGAAAACGCCATTTCAATGACTGTATAAAGGTTTATTTCTTACTTAAAATAAAAAGTGCAAATTTTTACTGTTTTTTTCTTTTGTTTGTGCTATAATGTCTTAAATATAATGGGTTACTTTGTGAAAATGCTCTTTTTCATTAACTGAACATCTTCCTTACAGCAGCCCGTAAAAAATCGGATGAATCCCATATGTTTTGGGATGCTGATTGTTTACAGCTCAGACTAATTCTTCTTGAGGTGATTTTAATGGGACTTTTAAAAAAGCTGTTCGGTGATTACTCCACCAAGGAGGTAAAGCGTATAAATCCGCTTAAGGACAAGGTTCTTGCCCTTGAGTCAACATATGCTGCTTACACCGACGCAGAACTGAAGGCAATGACACCTAAATTCAAAGAGCGTCTTGCCGCAGGTGAAACCCTTGATGATATTTTACCCGAAGCTTTCGCAGTGTGCCGTGAGGCATCATGGAGAGTTCTTGGCATGAAGCATTTCCCCGTACAGATAATCGGCGGAATCATTCTTCATCAGGGCAGAATTGCGGAAATGAAAACAGGTGAAGGTAAAACACTTGTTGCAACTCTTCCTGCATATCTTAACGCCCTTTCAGGAAAAGGCGTACACATTGTTACGGTTAACGATTACCTTGCACGCCGTGACTCTGAGTGGATGGGCAAGCTTTACCGTTTCCTCGGTCTTGAAGTAGGTCTTATTGTTCACGGACTTGACAACAAGCAGCGCCGTGAGGCTTATGCAGCAGATATCACATACGGTACAAACAATGAGATGGGCTTTGACTATCTTCGTGACAACATGGTTCCCTATAAAGAGGGAAAGGTACAGCGTGGTCACTATTATGCCGTAGTCGATGAGGTTGACTCAATCCTTATTGATGAGGCGAGAACACCTCTTATTATTTCAGGACGTGGTGACCAGTCCACAGATCTTTACCGCCTTGCAAATGATTTTGCAAAGAAACTCAAAATGGTAAAGGTTACAGAGATCGACACCAAAAAGGATGTTGAATCAGAAGTTGACGGCGACTATATAGTTGACGAAAAGGCAAAGACAGCAACTCTTACAAGAAGCGGTGTTGAAAAGGCAGAAAAGGCTTTCGGTATTGAAAACCTTATGGATGCCGAAAACATGACCCTTCAGCATCATATCAATCAGGCTATTAAAGCTATCGGCGTAATGCACAGAGATATTGACTATGTTGTCAAAGATGGACAGGTTCTCATCGTTGACGAATTTACCGGACGTATCATGCTCGGCAGACGCTATAACGAAGGCCTTCATCAGGCTATCGAAGCAAAAGAGGGAGTAAAGGTTGAGCACGAGTCAAAGACTCTTGCAACAATCACATTCCAGAATTACTTCCGTCTTTATGATAAGCTTGCCGGTATGACCGGTACAGCTATGACCGAAAGCGAAGAGTTCGGTGAAATCTATAAACTTGACGTTGTGGAAATCCCCACAAACAAGCCCATGATAAGAAAGGACAACAACGACGTTGTCTATAAAACAGAAAAAGCAAAGTTCAATGCAGTTATAGATCAGATAGAACAGTGCCATGCAAAGGGACAGCCTGTTCTTGTCGGTACAATTTCAATTGAGAAATCAGAAGTTCTCTCCGCAATGCTTAAGCGCAAGGGAATAAAGCATGAAGTTCTCAACGCAAAGTACCATGAAAAAGAAGCTGAGATAATTGCTCAGGCAGGTAAATTCGGTTCAGTTACCATCGCCACCAACATGGCAGGACGTGGTACCGATATTATGCTCGGCGGTAACTCAGAGTTCCTTGCAAAAGCAGAAATGCGCCGCATGGGAATCCCGGAAGAGCTTATTGTTGAGGCAACAGGCTTTGCGGATACAGACAATCAGGAAATCCTTGATGCAAGAAAGATCTTTGCTGACCTCGAAAAGAAGTATAAGGATGAAATAGGCGAAGAGGCTGATAAAGTAAGAGAAGCCGGAGGACTTTTCATCATCGGTACAGAGCGTCACGAGTCAAGACGTATTGATAACCAGCTTCGTGGACGTGCAGGACGTCAGGGCGACCCCGGTGAAAGCAGATTCTTCCTGAGCCTTGAAGACGATCTCCTCAGACTGTTCGGCGGCGACCGTGTTACAAGGATAATGGATACAATTACAAGTGAAGAGGATATTCCCCTTGAGATCAAGGCTCTTACAAATATCATAGAGAGCGCTCAGAAGAAGATTGAGTCAAGAAACTTTGCAATCCGTAAGAACGTTCTCCAGTACGACGACGTTATGAACCGTCAGCGTGAGCTTATCTATGATCAGAGAAATAAGGTTCTTGACGGTGAGAATCTCAAAGATTCCATTATGCATATGCTTGATGAAACCGTTACAGATGCTATTGACTTCTACTGTCCCAAGGCACTTTCTGCTGATGAGTGGAACCTTGAAGGACTCAGAGAGAAATTTGCAGGCTGGATAAAGACTGATTATGATCTTGCAAATCACGAAACCTTCAACCGTGATGAGGCTGCAAAGGCTCTCATTGAAGAGGGACACAGAGCTTATGAAGCCCGTGAAGAAGAGCTGGGCGAGAAGATTATGCGCGACCTTGAGCGCAAAATCCTCCTTTATAATGTTGACGTTAAGTGGATGGATCACATCGACGCTATGGACGAGCTCAAGAGAGGTATCGGACTTAGAGCTTACGGTCAGCACGACCCTGTTGTGGAGTACCGCAGCGAAGGTTTCGATATGTTCGACGAGATGACACGTTCTATCAGAGAGGATACAGTAAAGCTTCTCCTTACAGTCAGAGTTGCCAGCGAAGAAGATGTAAAGCGTGAGCAGGCTGCAAAGGTTACATCTGAAAGCGGAGCATCAGACGGATCAGAAAAGGGCAGAACTGTCCGTAAAGGCAAGAAGATAGGCAGAAATGATCCCTGTCCCTGCGGAAGCGGCAAAAAATACAAAAAGTGCTGCGGACGTGACGAGTAAGAGCAATATGAGAAAAGACCACCTTTGGATTCTTTTATGAATCCAAAGGTGGAATTGGATTTTATACCTATATGCGGCAAATATTATGGAAAGGTGAATTTATGAAAAACAGAAAGTTCTCTAAAATTTCTTTGACCGCAGCGTTTTTAATTTTGATAGTATCAATTACTGTTGCTTTCTTTACATCATGCAGAGATAATGAAAGATTATCAGAAACCAATTCAACATCCGATGAAGTGCTGACAACTGATTTTTCCGAAGAAAAGGTTACACAGACTGAGCCGGAGTCCGAATCAGAAACGGAAACAACTGAGGAATCAACCACTAAAAAAGATTTATACACCATTCCCGATGAGCCTTATTACGGTAAAGAGCTTAATCCCGTTAAATTTGATGAGGATAAATGGTATCTCACTTTTGTAAATAAAAACTATGTTCTGCCGGAGGATTATAAACCGAAGCTTTCTGAAGAGCTTTTCGGAACTTACTGTCAGCTTGATGTGAGGTGTGCTCCTTACTATATAGAAATGTATAACGCAGCTTTGAAAGAGGGATGCTATCTTACTCCGTTTTCAGGTTACAGACGTATTTCAACTCAGAAGCGCAATTTTGAAAACGAAATGAAGATTTATCTTAATAAGGGCTATACCTTCGACGAAGCTTATGATAAAGCCGCTACGAATATTCTTCCGCCGGCAACCAGTGAACACAATCTGGGACTTGCCATGGATATAGTAAGCATAAACCATAATTTTGACCAGTCAAAAGAGTTCAAATGGCTCATGGAGCATGCGGCGGAATACGGATTTATACTTCGCTATCCCAAAGATAAAACAGATATAACAATGGTTCAGTATGAGCCTTGGCACTGGCGCTATGTGGGTAAGGAAGCAGCAACAGAAATTATGTCAAAGGGAATAACTCTTGAAGAATATTTAGGTTTAGCTTAATAAAAGTGTTGACAACACTATTTAAGAGTGATAAAATATCATAGCACAACAAAGCAGAACAGCACCGTTCTCACCCTCGGGGCAAAGCTCGACGGGGGTCAATATTAAACAGGTTCTCCTTTTAGGGGATAGTTTCGTATTGCAGGCACGGGCGGTTTTCTGTCCGTGCTTTAATTATTACCAGAAAGGTTTTGGAGGTGCTTGACCATTAGCAACAAGGAAATGCAAATCAATGAAGAAATCCGTGACAAAGAGATCAGGGTTATAACCGATTCCGGTGAACAGCTGGGTATTATGTCGGTAAAAGAGGCTTTTAAAATTGCCGTGGAGAGAAATCTCGATCTCGTAAAAATTGCCCCTCAGGCGACACCGCCGGTGTGCAAAATAATGGACTACGGCAAATACCGTTTTGAGCAGGCAAAGCGTGAAAAAGAAGCAAAAAAGAATCAGCGGGTAATTGAGATTAAAGAAATCAGACTTTCGCTCAACATTGACACGCATGACTTTGAAACAAAGGTCGGCCATGCTATGCGCTTTCTTAGTTCCGGCAATAAGGTAAAGGTTTCAATCCGTTTCAGAGGCAGAGAAATGGCTCATCCGGAAAGCGGACTTGATATTATGAAACGTTTTGCCGATGCCTGTGCTGAAAAGGGAACTGTTGAAAAGCCTGCAAAGCTTGAAGGCCGTTCAATGCTGATGTTCATTTCACCGAAGTCAACCAAGTAATTAGGGAGGAATTCTAATATGCCTAAGATTAAGACTCACAGCGGAGCTAAAAAACGCTTTAAGCTTTCTAAGAACGGAAAGCCCATCAGAGCCCATGCAAATAAGTCACATATCCTTACAAAGAAGAACACAAAGCGTAAGAGAAATCTTCGCAAGACATCTGTTGCCGATACAACAAACGTAAGACAGATTAAGCGTCTTATCCCCTATAAATAAGGCGTAAGGTTCAATTAACAATAACGGAGGTACTTATAAATGGCTCGTATTAAAGGTGCGATGATGACTCGCAAAAGAAGAAATAAAGTATTAAGACTTGCAAAGGGCTACTACGGCTCAAAGAGCAAGCTTTTCAAGACAGCTAAGCAGGCTGTTATGAAGTCCGGCCAGTACGCTTACATTGGCCGTAAGCAGAAGAAGCGTGATTTCCGTCGTCTTTGGATCACAAGAATTTCTGCTGCTGCAAAGATGAACGGCATGAACTATTCAACCTTCATCAACGGACTTAAGAAGGCAGGCGTTACACTTAACCGTAAAATGCTTTCTGAAATCGCTATCAGCGATCCCGCTGCATTCACAGCTCTTGCTGAGCAGGCAAAGGCAGCTCTCAACTAATTAAAAAATTACGCTCGAGGCACACCCTCGGGCGTTCTTTTCTTTAAAATCAAGGATACTTTCACTAAGGCGGTAATATAAATGCAGTATATTTCATCCCGTTCAAATGAAAAAATAAAACAGCTTATAAAGCTGGGCGCATCGTCAAAGCAGCGCCGTGAGCAGGGACTTTTTGTTCTTGAGGGAGCTCGGCTTTGCTTTGACGGGGCGATAAGCTCCGCAGAAATAGAAAGCGCATTTTTTACTGAAGATGCCCTTAAAAAGTATGAATCCTATGCTAAGACTATAGAAGAAAAGGCTAAAAATGTATATAAGATTTCCGAAGAGGTAAGTCTTGCTCTTTCCGATACAAAATCACCTCAGGGAGTTTTCTGCCTTTGCAGAAAGAAACAGCGAAGTGCTTCCGAGATAGATTATAACGGCTGCTATATAGCTCTCGACAATCTTCAGGACCCGTCAAATTTGGGCGCTGCCGCAAGAACGACGGAAGCTCTCGGAATAGACGGACTTATTGTCAGCGGCGGATGCGATATATACAGTCCCAAGGCGCAGCGTGCGGCTATGGGTGCACTTATAAGAATAAACGTAATTGAAATTTCATCTCTTCCTGAGTTTATAACCGATTGCCGCAGTAAGGGAATGAAAACCTATGCCTCAACTCCTATGGCTGATTCCGTTAAATTAGATGAAGCGGATTTCTCAGGTGGAGTTATTTGCGTTATAGGAAATGAAGGAGCAGGGGTAAGCGAAGAAGTGTTTGCAGCCTGTGAAAATAAAGTTACAATTCCCATGGCAGGAAGAGCGGAATCCCTTAACGCCTCTGCGGCGGCATCTATAATAATGTGGGAGCTTGTAAAGGGGAGAAAATAAGATGCATGAGGAACTTTACTGGATATGGATACAGTGCGCTTTGGGTGCAGGAGCAAAGCTCAGTGATATAATCAGCGCTTTTGGCAGTATGAGTCAGCTTTATGTTGCCACTCCCGAAGATCGCAGAGAAAGCGGAGTTCTCACAAGAAGTCAGATTAAGAAAATCGAAACCACGCCCCTTGAAAAAGCGGCTGAAATTGAGATGATATGCCGTAAAAACGGCTGGCATATAGTTACTCCCGAAAGCGAAAATTATCCAAGTGCCTTTCGTGAGCTGGACGATTTTCCCGCAGCGCTCTATGTTGACGGGGATCCGTCTGTTCTTTCCTCTCCTGCGGCGGTTGGCATGGTAGGTACGAGAAAAGCTTCAAGCTATGCAATCGATATAGCTCACCGACTTTCCGCAGAGCTTGCAGCGGCAGGGATTACCGTTGTAAGCGGCGGAGCTTTGGGCGTTGACTCAGCTTGCCATAACGGAGCCATGATAGTCGATGGCAAAACTGTGGCATTTATGGGCTGCGGTCTCGGAACAGATTATCTTATGGAGAATGAACCTTTAAGAAGAGCCGTTTCACAGCACGGAGCCGTAGTTTCGGAGTTTCCCCCATTCTTTGCAGCTTCTTCAAGAACATTTCCCGTGAGAAACAGACTGATTTCCGGTATGAGCCGATGCGTTGTGGTTATAGAAGCAGGCGAAAGAAGCGGATCACTTATAACTGCACGTCTTGCCTCAGAACAGGGCAGACTTGTCTATGCAGTGCCCGGTGACGTGCTCAGCTCAAGCTATCTCGGAACCAATAAGCTTATAGAGCAGGGAGCAAAGCCCCTGTTTACCGCCAATGAAATAATAAGCGTATATGAGATGTATTATCCTGAGCTTATAGTCAATGAAGGGGAAGAAATTCCCATAAGTAAATGCCGTAAATTTATAGGAGCAGCAAATAAAATAGATAATAAGAACAACAACGGGTACTTGAATAATTTCATAAAATCATATACTATAAAGGATAAAGCGGATTTTTCCCGTGATACATCAGAGGTTTTTGTTGCGAAAAACGAGGAAAAGGAAGAAGAATTTCTTTCTTATGAAAAGCCTGAAGCGCCTGTTGGACTCAGCGATATAGGGCTGAAAGTGTACTCTGTTCTCGACAGGGACGGCAAATCCGCAGATGAAATAGCTGTGGAGCTTAATGAAAGCTTTACTGCTGTCATAACCGCTCTTACTGAACTGGAACTTTCCGGTGCGGCAGAGTGCATAAGCGGAAAACGCTATATATTTTCAATAAACAAATAAATGGGATGATTATAATATGTCTAAACTTGTAATTGTGGAGTCGCCGGCAAAGGCGAAGAGCATAAAAAAATATCTCGGTAAAGGCTATGAGGTTACCGCATCAATGGGTCATGTAAGGGATCTTCCCGCAGCAAGGCTCAGCGTTGATATAGATAACGACTTTGCCCCTAAATATGCAATCATCAAGGGCAAAGAGAAGTTTGTAAAAGAACTCAAGAAGACTGCCGCTGAAAGCGATGCAGTTTATCTTGCAACGGACCCTGACCGTGAGGGAGAGGCAATTTCATGGCATCTTGCCACAATTCTGGGACTTAATCCCGATGATGCCAATAGGGTTACATTTAATGAAATTACAAAAACAGGTGTCACAAACGGAATGGAGCACCCCAGAGCCATTGATATCGACCTTGTAAATGCACAGCAGGCAAGGCGTATCCTTGACAGACTTGTGGGTTATAAGCTCAGCCCCTTTGTTTCACAGAAAATAAGAAGAGGACTTTCAGCCGGACGTGTTCAGAGCGTTGCGGTGCGTCTTATTGTGGACAGAGAAAAGGAAATAAGAGCTTTTGTGCCTGAGGAATACTGGAGCCTTGACGCAAAGTTCACTGTTCCGCCTTCAAGAAAAGTATTTATGGCAGCATTTTACGGCGATGAAACCGGAAAGGTAAAGATAACATCCAAGGAACAGGCAGATAAATATTTAGGCCGTCTTGAAGGCGCATCATATACCGTTTCAAATGTTAAAAAGGGTACAAGAAAGAGAAATCCCGCTCCGCCCTTTATTACTTCCACCCTCCAGCAGGAAGCTTCACGCAGATTGGGATTCCAGGCAAAGCGTACAATGAAAGTGGCTCAGGAACTTTACGAGGGCGTCGATGTTGCCGGCTACGGTTCAATGGGTCTTATAACCTACATGAGAACTGACTCTCTTCGTATTTCCGAGGAGGCAAGAAATCAGGGATGCGCATATATCGGCGAAGCTTTCGGTAAGGAATATCTTCCCGAAAAGCCCGTTTACTTTAAATCCCGTGCAAACGCTCAGGACGGACACGAGGCAATCCGCCCCACTGTTCCCTCACTTACTCCGGAACAGGCAAAAGCAAGCCTTACTTCCGACCAGTATAAAATTTATAACCTTGTATGGAAAAGATTTATGGCAAGCCTTATGGCTCCCTGTATTCAGAATACCGTAAAAGCGGAAATTGAAGCAAACGGCTGCATTTTCTCCGCCAGCGGATATACAGTTAAATTCGACGGATATACCGTTTTATATGATGACAGACAGGATCAGCTGTTAGAGATTCTCTCCGAATGTGAGAAGGCAGGACATCCGGATATGGTATTCGAGTTCTGCTCTACCTCTAAGGTAAGCTTTGCAGGTTCCGGTATTGCGGCTATCGCATCTTCTAAGGCCAATCTGGATGATATGAGAAAGTCCATGACAATTCAGACGATTGGATACGATAAGATCAATCAGTTACGTCATGTACGCTATTTTAAGGATATTAACGGTATTCGTGAACATATGAAGAAGCATGCGGCAATCATGCGTCCAAAATTTGAGGCAGTATTGAAGGTTTTGGATGAGGAACTGGGTGGACTTGGTATCGGCAGTTGGACAAAACCCAACGGTGGGTATTTTATCTCCTTTGATGCGATGGATGGTTGTGCCAAGGCTATTGCGGCAAAATGTAAGGAAGCAGGTGTGACTCTGACGGGGGCAGGCGCTACTTTCCCTTATAAGAAGGATCCCAAAGATTCCAATATCCGTATCGCACCTTCCTTCCCGACACCGGAAGAGATGGCAATGGCAACGGATCTGTTCGTACTGTGTGTCAAGATGGTAAGTGTGGACAAATTACTGGAGAACAAATAACAGATTCGAGGATAAATAAAAGAAGGAATAACGGGTCATGCACGACGCCAATTTCCGCACCATCTTGGTCAACACGCTGATCTATGGCGTCGG
>UQGM01000034.1 GCA_900540535.1 uncultured Oscillospiraceae bacterium
TTCTCAACACGTGCAACGTCGTTAACCGCTGTACGGTGAAGATAACAATCGGGGAGCTTCTCCTGATTGAGTTTGATAAGCTCGCCTGTTGAGCAAGCCTCTGCACGAAGCTGCTCGATCTGCTCTTTGGAACCGTCGATCCAAACAACCTTTTCGGGCTTTACGAGAGCTTTTCTGTCTTCAATCCAGCTGAGGATGCTGGGATTTGTTGTAAGATTAGCCATAACCACTAATCCCCTTTCTTAAAAATCTATACTGACGTTTAAAAGAGCTTTGCTCAATTTAACGCATTTGTTGTTATTATACCCTCATATGATAAAACAATCAATTGCTAAAATGTTAATTCTTTGTCAAAATTTTTGCATTATTCGGTCAAAATGAATAAATAGGAAGAAAAACTTGCAAAAATCATCCATTTTTCAGCGATTAAGGGTGTCAATTGCCATTGTTGCGAATGCATTAAGGTTTAAATCCGCAATATTACCCTTTTTAAATTCATAAAATCCCTGGGAACCTATCATTGCCGCATTGTCGCCGCAATATTTCTTATCGGGCAAATACAGCTCGATATTATGTTCCTTGCAGGCTTTCTCCATTTTTTCACGGAGCATGGAGTTTGCGCTTACTCCTCCCGCAAGAGCTATCTTTTTATATCCGTATTCTTCGGCGGCTTTCATTGTGTGCTCACAGAGAAGTCCCGTAACGGCATTCATAAAGGATGCGCCGATATTTTTAACATCGGGCTCCTCGCCTTTCTGTTTCATATTGTGAAGCAGATTTATAACTGAGGTCTTAAGTCCCGAAAAGCTGAAATCATAGACGCTACCGTCAACCTTCGGCTTCGGGAAACGATAGGCGTTAACATCTCCGCCCTGACAGAGTTTATCGAGATTGAGTCCTCCCGGATATGGAATTCCCATTGATCTTGCAGCTTTATCGAGAGTTTCTCCTGCCGCATCGTCACGGGTTTTTCCTATTACGGAAAACTCGGTATAATCCCTCACTTCCACAATATGGCTGTGACCGCCTGAAACCACAAGGGAAAGAAAGGGTGGCTCAAGTTCAGGGAAAGTAAGATAGTTTGAAGCTATATGTCCCCTTAAATGGTGGACAGGCACAAGTGGAATACCGGAAGAAACCGAAAGTCCTTTTGCAAAATTGACGCCTACAAGAAGAGCTCCGATAAGTCCCGGCGCATATGTAACGGCTATGGCATCTATATCCGAAAGAGTACATTCTGCATCGCTGAGAGCTTTTGAAACCACTCCCGAAATTGCCTCGGTATGACGTCTTGAAGCTATTTCCGGCACAACTCCGCCGTATATTTTATGCTCCTCTACCTGAGAGGCAACTACATTTGAAAGAACCTTTCTGCCATCCTCCACAACAGCAGCTGCTGTTTCGTCGCAGGAGCTTTCAATAGCAAGTATTTTCATATATTATCACCTGTTTTAAAATTTCTCGTCATTATAATAGCGTCCTCCTGCGGATTAGTATAGAAGTTTTTCCGCTCACCCACAGGGACAAACAAAAATTTCTCATAAAGAGAAATAGCAGCCATATTGGATTTTCGCACCTCAAGGGAGATAAATTCCCATCGGTTTTCTTCACACAGAGAGATTAGCTTTTCCAAAAGCATAGATGCAGCGCCCATTCTGCGAAACTTCGGCATTACGGCAATATTTGCAATATAACATTCGCCGCACACCTCATGCATACCGCAGTATCCTGCAAACTCTCCGTCAAAATTCAGTGTGAAAAAATGCGCCGTGGGATTACTGAGCTCTGCCCTTATTCCCTCTTCGCTCCAGGGAGATGAAAAGCATGTCCTTTCGCAAAGGGCTATATCCTTTACGCTTTGTTCAGTCATCGGCAGAATTTCAGTCATTTTCTTTCTCCATGGCTCTTATTTCATTTACAAGATCCTGAAATCCGTCAGTAATTTTATCGACGCACTTTCTGTATGCCCAGATGTCTCCCCCGTATGGGTCGCTTACTCCTCCGCTGAGCACTGTGGTCTTAGCATCGGGAATGGCTCTTTTTATTGCTTGTTCATGTTCAGAAGTCATGCATACAAATAAATCTGTAAGCTCCGCAAGAGGCATACTAAGCTGCCTTGAACGGTGAGAAGAAATATCAGTACCTATTTCCTTTGCAGCTCTTACTGCATTTTCACTGGGAGCATCTCCCGGAAAAGCGGCAAGTCCTGCGCTTTCACATCTTATGCCTTCAATTTTCCATCTTCTTATTAAATCCGCAAACAGCCCCTCAGCCATTGGACTGCGGCATGTATTGCCCGTACAGACAAAAAGTACATTTATCATAATTCATCACCCTTTTGCATCATACCATGTTTTTCCTGTATTTACATCTGCCAAAAGCTTCACTTTCATTTTGCAGGCGTTTTCCATTTCCTCTTTAAGAATCTTCGACGCTTTCTCCGCCTCGTTTTCGGGAGCTTCAACTATAAGTTCGTCGTGTACCTGCATTATAAGCTTAGATTCCATATTCTCAGCCTTTAATCGCTGACTTACTTTAATCATAGCTATTTTGATTATATCGGCGGCAGTTCCCTGAATTGGCATATTTCTTGCAACTCTTTCACCAAAAGCACGAAGCATTCCGTTTGAAGCGGTGATTTCAGGCAGATAACGTCTTCTTCCGAAAAGTGTCTGGGAATATCCAAGCTCCTTAGCGGTTTTGATTACGTCCTCCATATACTTTGCAACGCCTGAATAGTGATTGAGATATCCCTTTATATATCTGTCCGCTTCGGCTCTTGAAACTCCGATATCCTTACCGAGAGAGAAAGCTCCTATTCCGTAAACAATTCCGAAATTAACAGCCTTTGCCCTGCTTCGCATTAAAGGTGTTACCATGTTAAGAGGCATATTGAAAACCTGAGAAGCCGTTATAGCATGGATGTCATCGCCGTTATTGAAAGCCTCTATCATGTTTTCATCATCAGCCATATGGGCAAGGACACGCAGCTCAATCTGTGAATAGTCGGCATCTACAAGGACACAGCCGTCCTTTGCACGGAAGAACTTTCTCAGCTCTCTGCCAAGCTCCTGACGGACTGGAATATTCTGAAGATTCGGCTCCGTGGATGAAATTCGTCCCGTTCTCGTTTCGGTCTGGTTGAGGGTCGAATGTATTCTGCCGTCATCGCCGATTGCCTTTGCAAGTCCGTCACAATAGGTTGATTTAAGCTTTGCAAGTGTTCTGTATTCCAAAACGTCGGCAACTATGGGATAATCCGCTGCAAGTCCCTCAAGTACATCGGCGCTGGTTGAATACCCGCTCTTTGTCTTTTTCTTTGCGGGGATTCCCATTTTCTCAAAAAGAGCGTCTCCAAGCTGTTTTGGGGAATTTATATTAAACTCAAATCCTGCCTGAGAATAGATTCTTGCCACAATATCCCCTATTCTGCCCTCAAGGGAAACTCCGAATTTTTTGAGTCCCTCACCGTCAACCATAAAGCCTGTCCGCTCCATATCCGAAAGCACCAGAGCAAGGGGCAGTTCGATTTTCTCCATAAGCTCTTCCTGACAGTTTTCGGAAAGTTTCTTTTGGAGAACCAGACAAAGAGGCTTTAAATAAAGTATATTCTTTACACTGTCCGGTACATCCTCTTTCCCTGAAATCTCACAGGGAGAAACGGAATATTCTCCTGCCAGACGGACTATATCGTAATCGGAAGCCGAGGGATTGAGAAGATATCCTGCAAGGCTTGTGTCGAAAAATCCGCCTTTAAGTTCTCCGCCGAGATCTGAACATAGAGAGGCAAAGTTCTTTATATCGCAGGTATATTTTCTGATTTTCTCGCTCTGCGAAATTCTCAGTATAAACGGATTAAAGCTTAAATCGAGAGGAGAGATTTTATAAACTTTTTCTCCGATTATAAAAGTGAAATCTTTAAAGCCACTTTCGTCAAAATCAAAGGTAAAATATATCTCCCCTGTTTTTTCTGCTTCTTTAAAGGCTTCATCGGCTGAAAAACTCTTTTCATATTTTAAAGTTTCCTGCTTTATCTCCTCTGCCGCTTCTTCCTGTACATTTACTTCTACGCCGATTTTTTTGATAATGGAGAAAAGCTCAAGGGATGCAAGCATTGCTCCCGCTTTTGCCGTAGGCTCTTCTATAAGATATTTACTCCAGTTTCTCTCCACAGGAGCTTCGAGATTTATTGTTCCTAAAGTGCGGCTCATATAAGCTGAATCTTTACCCACACTGAGCTTTTCACGTACACCTTTTTTAATATCAATTTCATTAAGATGCTCATAAATGTAGTCAATATTCCCGAACCGCTGAACAAGATCCTCGGCGGTTTTTTTGCCTATTCCTGCAACACCGGGAATATTGTCGGAACTGTCGCCCATAAGAGCTTTTATTTCGATCATGCCCTCAGGCTCAACGCCGTATTCCTCTTTGAGCTTTGCCTTATCATACAGATTAGTTTCGGCTCTGCCCATTTTTGTTGAGGCAAGAAGCACGTTTACGTTATCACTGACAAGCTGCAAGCTGTCCCTGTCACCTGTTGCGATATAGCAAAAATCGCCCTCACTGCCGCTGCGTGAAAGAGTGCCCAGTATATCGTCCGCCTCATATCCGGCACATTCAACGGTTTTATATCCAAGCTCTTTTAAAAGCTCCTTTAAAACAGGCATCTGTGAAGCAAGCTCCGGAGGCATCCCCTTTCTGCCGGCTTTATATTCTCCGTACATCTTATGGCGAAAGGTGGGCTCTTTAAGGTCAAAGGCAACTGCAACACTGTCAGGCTGACACTGTTCCCTGAGCTTTAAAAGTATATTTAAAAATCCGTAAATTCCGTTAGTAAATCTGCCGTCCTTTGTGGTGAGCAGCTTTATACCGTAAAAGGCTCTGTTTACTATACTGTTTCCGTCTATTACAAGCAGTTTCATATGCTTTTCTCCTTTATCTTAAAATGAGATCTGAATTTATGTTTATAAGACTTAACATTCATTATTTGCATTTCGTTTTATTGTACCACATTTTTTTCCTCATGTCAGCCGAAACAAAGGTTTATAAAACCTTACCACAATAAATTTCCCGATAAATAATGCATTTCTCGTCCCTTTATGCTAAAATACTGTTGTTTTTGAAAAAAGGAGTGTTAAACCATGGGCAACACATTCAAAGCAGAACTTACCAATATGGTAATGGTTTACGATAAAAACACAAACCGTGCCGTTGTACAGCAGCGGGTAAAATACTGGAAAGGCATAACCTTCCCCGGCGGTCATGTTGAAAAAGGAGAAAGCTTTATTGACTCTGCAAAAAGAGAAGTTTTAGAAGAAACAGGACTTAAAGTGGACAACCTCAAACTTTGCGGTATTATAGACTGGTGCCACAGAAAAAGCGGCGAAAGGTACATGGTTATGCTCTATAAAACCGATACTTACAGCGGCGAGCTTATAGGTGAAACTGAGGAAGGCAAAGTTTTCTGGGCTGATATAGACGAAATACCTAACATGGAACTTTCTCAGCATTTTGAAAGTTATCTAAAAGTTTTTCTCGATGACAGTAAACAGGAATTTTTTGGTCTTCACGACAAAAAGAGCAAGGATATTTCAATTCTTTAATCAACATAAAATCAATTACCGAAAGGCGTTAAAATGAAAATAGGAAATCTTGAAATAACAAAATACGCAGCTCTTGCTCCCATGGCGGGAGTTGCGGACAGAGCTTTCCGTGAATTATGTGCTTCTTATGGGGCAGCTTTCACAGTCAGCGAAATGGTAAGCTCAAAAGGCATAACAATGGGCGACAAAAAATCGGGAGAGCTTATGTTCCTCTCGGACATCGAGCGTCCCTCAGCTGTACAGCTTTTCGGCTGTGAGCCGGAGACAATGGCAAAAGCGGCAATTGAAGCTCTTAAATACAGTCCCGATTTTATAGACATAAACATGGGATGCCCTGCCCCGAAAGTGGCTTCAACAGGCTCAGGGTCAGCACTCATGAAAAATCCCCGTCTTGCGGAAGATGTAGTAAGAGCAGTTGTAAAGGCTGTTGAGATACCGGTAACAGTAAAAATACGTGCCGGCTGGGATAAAGAAAACATAAACGCCTGCGAGGTTGCAAAAAGATGCGAAAACGCCGGAGCTGCCGCTATAACCGTTCACGGCAGAACAAGAGAACAGATGTACTCTCCTCCAGTTGACATTGACATAATAAGGCAGGTAAAGGAAAGCGTATCGATTCCCGTAATAGGCAACGGCGACATTGAGGACGGAATTTCCGCTGCAAAAATGCTTGAGGAAACCGGCTGCGATATGCTCATGGTGGGCAGAGGAGCTTTGGGAAGACCTTGGGTATTTTATCAGATAAATTCATATCTCAAAGACGGAGCAGTGCTCCCTGAGCCCCCTGTTTCGGAGAGAATGAGGGTAATGCTTAAACACGTTGAAACAATCTGCAAATACAAAGGTGACTATATCGGAATGAGAGAAGCGAGAAAACACGCCGCATGGTATACAAAGGGACTCAGAGGAGCGGCGCAGAAACGCCGTGAAATCGGCGAGCTTTCATCTATGGAACAGCTTTATTCCCTTGCCATGGATATAGTCCGTGAAAATTCATAATAGAGCTAAATAACAGTAAAACCGGAGGATTTTTAGTTATACTCCGGTTTTTTGTTTTCTATTTTCTTTTTCAGCATAGAGAGAAACTTTTCTTCAGCTTTTGAAAACTCACGGTATTTTTTCCAGACAATATCCAAATGTGCTTCCAGCTGCGGATAGAGCGGTTTAAAACACAAACTGCTGTCTCTCGACGTATTAACCAGCTTATCAAGGCACAGGGCATATCCGAATCCCTCATCTACCATAAGTGATGCGTTATAAACAAGATTATAAGTAGCTACTATATTAAGCTTATCAAAATCTCCGCCAATCCAGCCTGATATTTCGTTGTGTACCAGTGTCTGACGTGAAGTAATGAGGGGAATCTCCTCCAAATCTTTCGGAGTAATCTTTTCCTTCTTTGCAAGAGGACTGTCCTTTCTCATAAGAAGCCCCCAACGATCCGTCGCCGGAAGCTGAATATAGTTATATTTCTTAATATCGGCAGGCTCAATGAGTATTCCGAAATCAATAAGACCATTATCAAGTTTTTCCGTTACATCATCGGCATTTCCGCTGAACAGATGATAGCGTATACCCGGATAATCTCTTTTGAGCTCCTGCGCTGTTTTTGCAATAAGACGTATAGCGTCGGTTTCTCCTCCGCCGATATAAATCTCACCGCTTATTGAATCCGATGATGCAAATTCACTTTCCGTCTTGTCTATAAGAGTTATAATTTCTTCCGCTCTCTTACGAAGAAGCATGCCGTCCTGAGTGAGAGTAATTTTATGGTTTCTTGTTCCACGGTTAAAAAGCCTGCATCCGAGCTGCTGCTCAAGGTCCATTATCTGACGTGAAAGAGTCGGCTGGGTAATATGCAAAATCTCAGCCGCTTTGGAAATACTCTCTTCCCTTGCAACGGCAAGAAAATACTTTAACACACGAACTTCCATAATTTCCCTCTCCTTTGTTTTATTCAATATAAAGTATAGTGTGAAATTATATGCTCGTCAAGCATATAATCGTATTTGATATAGGTATTTGATGCTTTAAGAAAACTATTTTATACTATAAGCAGAAGAGTAATAACCTTAAAAAAGGAGCTGATACAATGGATTTAAAGGAATTTTTGGAATACCTGAACAGCGGAAAAACTGTGTTAAGCGGTTCCGAAGTTCATAAGTTTATGCATAAAGTGAGCAGTGAAGCAATGCGTATTACAGCAGAGCTTAACTGCGGATACCATGAACCGGAAGAAATAAACGAACTTTTCTCAAAGCTTATCGGAAAAGAAGTTGATCCTTCTTTCAGGATGTTCCCTCCCTTTTATTCTGACTGCGGCAAAAATATAAATGTCGGAAAAAATGTATTTATCAACTCCGGATGCCGTTTTCAGGATCAGGGCGGAATTACTATCGGCGACGGAGCACTCATAGGACACAATGTTGTACTCGCTACTTTAAACCATGATTTTGCGCCGGAAAACCGTGGCACAATGCATCCTGCTCCCATAACAATAGGAAAAAATGTCTGGATAGGGGCAAACGCTACGGTTGTACCCGGAGTAACAATAGGTGACGGAGCCATTATTGCCGCCGGAGCAGTTGTGACAAAGGATGTACCGAAAAACGTTATTGTCGGCGGTGTTCCTGCAAAAATTATAAAAGAACTCAATACAGACAGCGAAAGAGCTGCAAAGCAATAAGACAAGGAGGACTTTAAAATGGAAGAAAAGTTAACTTTGACAAATGAATGGGATAAAACCTTTCCCAAAAGCCAAAAGTTAGACCACTGCAAAATTACCTTTCACAACCGCTATGGAATTACACTTGCAGCAGATATGTACACTCCGAAAGACGTAAAGGGCAAGATGCCGGCAATTGCAGTAAGCGGACCTTTCGGAGCAGTAAAGGAACAGTCCTCTGGACTTTACGCACAGACGATGGCGGAAAGAGGATTTTTGACAATTGCATTTGACCCCTCCTTTACGGGAGAAAGTGGAGGAATGCCGAGATATGTAGCTTCACCTGACATCAATACTGAGGATTTTCAGGCAGCCGTTGATTTCCTTTCTGTTCAGGAAAACGTTGACCCTGAGAAAATAGGAATTATAGGAATATGCGGCTGGGGCGGAATGGCTCTTAACGCAGCGGCAATTGATACACGCATTAAAGCTACCGTGGCAGTTACCATGTACGACATGACGAGAGTAAATGCAAAAGGATATTTTGACAGTGAAGACAGCGAAGAAGCACGTCATGAAAAAGAGTGGCTTTAAATAACCAGAGAACAATAGACTACAAAAACGGCAGCTATGAAAGAGCCGGAGGAGTAATTGATCCTCTTCCCGATGACGCACCGTTTTTCGTAAAGGATTATTATGATTACTACAAAACAAGCCGTGGATATCACAAGAGATCCTTAAACTCAAATGACGGCTGGAATATAACCTCTACCCTTTCATTTTTAAATATGCCTATTTTGAGTTACAGCGATGAAATCCGCAGCGCTGTACTGCTTGTACACGGAGAAAAAGCCCATTCCTGCTATTTCAGCAAAGATGCTTTTGCAAAGCTTACAGGCGATAACAAAGAGCTGATGATTATCCACGGAGCAGTTCACACTGATCTTTATGACAGAACCGACATTATCCCCTTTGATAAAATAACAGAATTTTTAAGGAAATATCTATAATGAAGAAGATACTGTTTATTCTCATTGCCATAATCTTATTTATGACGGGCTGCACATCGGAGCTGGAGATAAAAGAAACTCAGGAGACTCAGTCCCAGTATGAAATTTTATCAGATGAGGATATTTCTAATTATATGAACGAAAATAACGAAAACTCAAATCTTACTTTATCAGTTGACGGAACACCGTTAAGTGTAAAATGGGAAAATAACGAATCTGTATCTGCACTAAAAAAATTAGCCTCAGAAAAAGATTTAACCATTAAAGCTCATCAGTACGGCGGCTTTGAACAGGTCGGCAGTTTGCCGCAGAGAATAGAAAGCAATGATGTCCACATGACTGCCCAGCCCGGCGACATTATGCTTTATTCGAGTAATTCCGTTATACTTTACTACGGAACAAACACATGGTCTTACACAAAACTCGGCCATATTGAAAATCTTTCCGAAACTCAGCTTAAAAAACTTTTAAGCGGTGAAACCGTTACCCTAACCTTTTCCCTTTTGTAAAACTGGGAAAAGCCATATTAGAGAGGAAGACTGAGCCGGCAGAGTTATCATCCTCTGCCGGCTCACTTTATTTGTCAGCAATCTAAAATTTTTAAAATCTCCTGAAATTCCTTTGTTTCCTTGAATTCATCAGTCAAAGGGTATCTTTCTGTCATAAGTTCATACATTCTCATTGAAGCAATATAAGTGCTGCCGAGAGTATGTTTATCAAATTCTCTGCCATTGAAAAATTTCGAATGCATAATAGTAATTCTGTCCATTTCATCGAATTGCTTTGCAAGGAGAGCAGACATTTTAAGATTTTCAAGAGCCTTTTCTTTGTTACCTGATTCAAAATACAAATGTCCTAAATGACCGTAAGCATATGTGATATTTCCCCACGCACGTCCAAAGTTACCGTCGTCATAAAATCCGTTCAGCATTTTGATTTCTAATTCCAAAGCGTTTATCCTTTCGGCAATGTCAATGCTTTCATCTATAAATCCTCCTTCAAGATGCGAAATACCATGGCACAGCAAGCTTATTTCTTCTTCTACTGATTCCATAGTATACTGTTTCCACTTATTCGTAGTATCACGTGGATAAAGATAAGACATAAGAAATTCCTGCCCATCTCTCATATAAGGCATTTCCATTATAATCTGCTGTGCATCTTCAAATGTTACTCCGCTTTCATCATACTCAGAAAGCGTTCTGTAATAGGCGGCCATATACCTTTTAGAGCAAATTCTGATAGTATCAATTGTACAGTTGTTTTGTATATTGTCATAAATTGATTGAATTTTTCCAATGTTTTTTGAAAAATCCTCACCGTTTTTATTAAACATTAGATCTGCAAGATATCTTAATTGAACCCTGAAATCATTAGGATACTTTTCTATCATATCAAGAATTGTTTTATGCCTTTCATCATCATCGTTTGTAAAGTTATCATAATTATAAATTAGTTCGGTAAGTGCCGCCTCTTTTTTTTGCTCTGTCAATACCAAGCAATTCATCAACACTAACGCCGAAAAACTCCGCAATTTCCGGAAGCAAGGTTATATCTGGATAACACTCGTTTCTTTCCCACTTACTGACAGCCTGAAATGATACGCCGAGATATTTTGCAAAAGACTCCTGTGTAACGCCTCTGGCCTTTCTTAAACTTCTTATATTTTCACTGAAAAAGATTGTCATATAAACACCTCATTAAAATTATTATTTAACAGCTGTTACACCCTTATAATAATATCTTCAATATGCAAATACAATAATCTATTATTTGAATAGTATTCTACCAACAGTTGAAACGATGTGTTGTTTTATATCCGAAATTTTTAGTATGCTCTGCTAAAAAGCTAAAAAATAACGCAGCATCCATTTTGAAAAAGGATGCTGCGCTACTCTCCTGTACTTTATTTAATGTCGGACGGTTTCCAATAATACATTATGACGGCAATACACTTCATGCTACGCTGTTAATAAGCATTTTGAATTTTTTTCTCTTTCTGAGATATATGATAATAAGCGGTATATCTGCAAGCACCCAAGCAAAAGGTCCGGCAAAACATAATGCGGTAAAACCGAAATAAGAAGTCAGAACATATGCAACAAACATTCTGCCAAAGAGTTCGCCAATTCCCGCAATCATATTTGCGTAAGTAAAGCCAAGTCCTTGTAAGGTATTTCTGAATACAAAAAGCAGTGACACAAAAACATAGCATCCGCCTATTGTATACAGATACTGATTAGCATATGAAAAAATCTGCGGATCACTGTCGGTAATGAACCATCCAACTACAAGAGGTCCAGCAGCAACCAGAACGATACCGCAAAATACTGACAAGATAACATCAAGAACGAAAATTTTATTAACGGAATCGAGTATCCTTTTATAGTTTCCGGCTCCGTAATTCTGAGAAACAAATGTTGCATTTGCAACACCCAGGCTGCTCATAGGTACATTCATAATCTGCTCAACTCTGCCTGCGGCGGTAATGGCTGCAATGGCAGATGAACCGAAAGAGTTAATCGATGTCTGCAAAATCATGGAACCCACAGAAGTAATTGTAAACTGAAGTGAAACAGGTATACCTAATTTTAACTGCTCAGCGCTTATTTTCCAATTAGGCTTTAAACTTTTAAAATTCAAATCAATTATATAGAAATTTCTCACAACATACCAAGCTGTAAAAGCACATGCAATGCCATTTGCAAGAACAGTTGCAATGGCTGCTCCCTGAACACCCATGCCGAAAGTTTTTACAAAAAGTATATCCAAAACCAGATTAAAGAAAACACTGACAATAAGAAAATACAGCGGTCTTTTACTGTCCCCCAAAGCTCTTGCAATGCCTACAAAATTATTGAACAGCATCTGTATCGGCACACCTAAATAGAGGATATTTATGTATGACGAAGAAAGCCCGAATATATTGTCAGGAGTATTTATTAAACGGAGAATGGGATTGGAAATCAAAGGCGCAATAATAACTATTACAACTCCTACTATAAAAGATAGCGATATGCTGTTGGCAACATAAGCATTCATCTTTTTAAAATCCTCAGCTCCGAATTTCTGAGCAACGGGAATCACAAAACCGCCTGTAAGCCCAAGGGCTGTTCCGACTATGAAACTGTTTATGGGTCCCACATTGCCCACTGCTGCAAGGGCTTCAGTACTTACATATCTGCCCACTATGATATTATCAACAAAATTATATGAAAACTGCAAAAGAGAACTAATGGCAATTGGAAGTGCAAAATACACTACTGATTTGACAGTTTCTCCCCTTAGCAAATCATTTTTCACCACACACCACCTCCGCTATTTTTAACAGTATACTGCCGCTGATAAAAAAATCAATAGTTATATTGAAATTTATGAACATTTCGTTACAATGGAATAATAATAAGTGACCACAACAGCAAAATACAATATAAAATGTAAATATTACCTGTTCCTATATTTATATGCACTCTCCGGAACTCCGACACTTTTGAATAATATGTGTAATGTTTTACGTTCAAAGACAGCTATAAAAAATCAGTGGCAACGTTTTTCGCTGCCACTGATTTTTTACAATATTTGATTAAGCTTACTTCTGCTTACTCATTTTTATAGCATCCTTAAATTTGAGTTTCTTTCCGTAATGGAGAACGGAAGCTGAATAAATCTTCACTGAAAGAGCTCCCACTGCGATTACCGAAAGAGCGAGAATCAGAACAGAAATCACTACCTGATAAGGCTCAATGGAATTACTAAGCATACTCGAAGGCACAATGAACGGCGAAGAAATAGGCAGATACATTGCTATTTTCTGAATTGTACCGTTTCCGGGAGAAATAAGGTTTATAAAGTAACCGAGATAGAAACCTACCATTATCAGAAGCATCACGGGCATCATAGCTGAATTGAGATCCTCTATTTTGCTTACAAGAGCTCCGCTTACGGCATTCATTACGGCAAAAAGGCTGTATCCTAAGACAAAATAGACAAACATTACCGCTACTGTTTCTGCATTCAAAACGCTCAGCGAAAATTCCGAATTCTGCGTCAGAAGCTCAGAGGGAATTATAAATTTAAGGCAAAGACCTCCAGTTAAAACAATCATGGCAAACTGGATAATTCCCAGAACACCCATACCGAAGCATTTGCCTAAAAGTATTCTTGAGGGCTTTGCGGAAACAATAAGGGTTTCCATAACCCTTGAGGTTTTTTCCGTAGCCACTGACATGGCAACTCCATAGCCGTAATAGTAAAATGCAAAGAACATAAGGAGTGTAAATACAACACCTATAACGTATGCGCTGGCATTCATCTCACCTGCAAACACCGTTTCATACTGTACAGGCTGTCTTGAAAGAATTACCAGATCCGGGTCAACTCCGGAATTTACAAGGACGTTCATTGAATGAACTTCATTTATTATCTGGGATACAGACGAAATATTAGTTCCAGCTCCGCTCATAAAATCTTTGGAATAAACAGTTACAAGGGGCTGAGAATTTTTTGCGCTCACTTCCAAAAGTGAAATGCCTTTATCCTCTTTAATCTGAGCTGCAACGTCTTCTTTTTCTGCAGCTGTTATCTCCTTAACGTCATAGAGAACTGTCAGAGCTTCGGCTGCACCGGGAAGTATATCGTGCTCATCAAGATAGTAGCATATGTTTTTCTGGGGAGCTTCATCTGTTCCCTCATCGGTTTCATCGGAGCTTCCCATAAAAATGGCCAGCGCCGCAGAACCGCCGATAATAAGCGCTAAAATTATAGCAGTAGAAATTATAAAAGCCTTTTTTCTTATGGCATCTTTAAGAGTAAAGGCGAAAACGGTAAAAATCTGCTTCATTTTACTCCACCTGCCTTTTCAATAAATATCTCGTTGAGACTCGGTTCCTTTATCTCATATTTTATGGGATAAATTCCCTCTTTTAAAAGGCGGGATAAAAAGCTCTGCGCCATTTCGTCACCTGTGATTTTGTATTCGGATTCACCTGCTCTGGTATCAGAAAGAATAAGTCCTTCCTCACTTGCAAGATCAGAGATATCCTCTGCACAGTTTACAATGAGATTTGTATGGCCGTAGCCCTCTTTTATTTTGCGAAGGCTTCCCTGAAGCAGAGTTTTTCCGCTGTGAAGGATAACGATATCCTTACAGAAATCCTCAACAACATCCATCTGATGACTGCTCATTACAATATATTTTCCCTCAGCGGTAAGCTCCTCAATAAGCTCTTTTAAAACCTTGGCATTTACAGGATCAAGACCGCTGAAAGGCTCATCCAAAAAGATAAGTGTCGGATCATGGATAAGAGTCGCAATAAGCTGTATTTTCTGCTGGTTACCTTTTGAAAGCTTTTCTGCGGTCATATCCTTATACTCTGAAACTCCAAGTCTGTCCATGAGTCTAAGGGCAGACTTTGCAGCGTCGGTCTTGTTCATACCTCTGAGCATTCCGAAATATACAAGCTGCTCCAAAACCTTGTTTTTAGTGTATATTCCTCTCTCCTCGGGCATATATCCGAAAGAAAGAGTTTCTCTTGTTATGGGTTTGCCGTCCCACAGTGCGGTGCCGCTGTCAGCAGGCATTATTCCCAAAATCATTCTGATTGTGGTAGTTTTGCCCGCTCCGTTGGTTCCGATAAGTCCGAAAACTCCACGCTGTGAAATTTCGAAACTGAGATTGTCAACGGCAACCTTTTTTCCGAAGCTTTTTGTAAGCCCCTCAACTTTAAGCGCCATGTGTTTTCCTCCGTGTTATTTTACAAAAAGTTTTTTGAGAAGCTCAAAAGCATCCTCTTTTGTATATCCTCCGGGAACAATCTTGAAATTCTTCTGATTTTCCCAGCGATTTGAAAACTCGAGTGCCTCTTCTTCGGTCATTGAAACCTTTGAAATATCAACTGCCTTTTTAAGAAGATCGGTAAACTCCTTTAAGTCAGAAGATATTAGATCAAAAAGCTCTTCGGCTTTTTCTGGGGCATATTTTTCTCCCCTCTCGGCAAGATACGGCAAAAATGCTCCGCACGCAAAGCCGTGGGGGAATCCGTAATCCTCCGTGAGAACATATCCCATAGGATGCGGAAAAGCTGTTCCACAGGCGTTAAGCACCATTCCGGCATAAAGGGAACCGTAATAAAGTTCCTCTCTACCCTCTTCATCGGGAAGTTCCTTTGTTTCAACAAGTTTTTTGAGGGCTGAATATATCATGGGCAGTCCTTTTACTGCAAACACCTTTACGCTATCGCTGATTTTAGGAGAAAACCAGCCTTCAACTGCATGGGAAAGAGCATCCACTGCCGTTGAAACCGTTACGGAATAAGTCATTGTATTTGTGTATTCCGGACATCCGAAAGAGATATCCGCATAAATTCCGCCTATACTCTTTTTTCTGCCTGTTGCGCCGTTTGTAAGAACCGATACTCCCGAAACCTCGCTTCCTGTGCCGGATGTAGTTCCCACAAGAATTAAAGGCAGGTGCTCAGTTCCGGAGGGAAATGCATATATATCCTCAGGAGAACAGCCGGCGTTAACGGCATAAATTGAAACCGCTTTTGCTGCATCCATGGGAGAGCCGCCGCCTATACCTATTATGCAGTCAGCGTTCATTCCGATGGCAATCTGCGCTGCCTCATGGCAGTTTTCTATAAGAGGATTGGGGCCTATTTTATCGTAAACTTTATACTCTGCTCCGATTTCCTTTAAAACGCTGCAAACGTCATCAAGTGCTCCGCTTTTTGCCGCAGAGCTTCCGCCTGTAACTATCAAAAAACTTTTGCCTTTTTTTCTGAACTCTTCACCGCTTTTAAGAACTGCGCCTTTTCCGCTTATAACCTTTACAGGCATGAAAAAATCAAATGTCATTTTCGTTTCTCCTTTACTGAATTTAGTGTTGAAATCCTTTAAGGAAAAAACTTTTTCATCAGTCAGATGAATATAAAATTTTATCTCTCGTTTATTCAGGCGTATTATATCATTTTTGAGTTTTCATGTCATCTATTAATCGGGAATTACAATCTTTTTTATTAATTTCGTGATGTTCTACCTAAAAATGCTCAATTTTTTTATTAACAATCTGTAAAAACAATGTGGGTTTTCTCATAAGTTGTTGAATTTTTTAACAAAATCATTTAAAATGTATTGGTACTAAATTCAAAAGGAAAGTTTATTGTGAAAAATTCTAAGGCGTCAAAAACAGTGTCGGTAATTCTTGTCGCCGCAATCCTTGCTGCGGCAGTTTTAAGTATAATATATTTCAGTAAAAGAAATTCCAGCTATGAAGAAAGCTTCATTGCAATGGGAACTGTATTCTCCGTAAAGCTTTACGGCGGAGAAAATAAAGAGGCTGCAAAACAGATTAAAGAAACAGTCGAAAACTCTGAAACACAGCTTCTTTCAAGACTTTCGGAAAGCTCGGTTATATACAATATAAATAAGAACGGAAAGGGAGAAATTTCCACTGAGCTTTATAATCTCATGACTCTTTCCCAGCAGGTTTCAAGGGACAGCGGCGGAGCTTATGATATGACCGTAGGAGCTCTTACGGGACTTTGGAATATAGGCACCGAAAACGCCCGAGTTCCATCGGAAGAAGAACTTTTAAAAGCTCTTAAAACTGTGGGATATGAAAATGTTACGCTCACATCAAATTCAGTTACCCTTTCTGAGGGTCAGCAAATAGACCTCGGCGCAATCGGCAAAGGATATATGTGCGATAAAGCCGCAGAGATTTTAAAAGAAAATGATATCAAAAGTGCAGTTATATCTGCGGGAGGAAGCATATTAGTTTATGGTGAGAATCCATCCGGCGGCCAGTGGAAAGTAGGTATAAGAAATCCTGAGGGAAGCTCATCGGATATTTTCGCCGTATTGTCACTTAATGAGGGATACATATCAACCTCCGGCGACTATGAGCGTACCTTTACCGAAAACGGCAAGACCTATCACCATATTTTAAATCCGCAGACAGGATACCCCGCTGACAGCGGACTTTCAAGCGTTACAATAATTTCCGCTTCCGGCGCTTTAAGCGATGCCCTTTCAACAGCCTGCTTTGTGCTGGGCTATGAAAACAGTCTGCCTCTTCTCGAAAAATACGGAGCCGAAGGCATATTTGTAACCCATGACAAAAAGGTTTATATGAGCGACGGAATTAAAAATTCACTTGAGATAACCGACGAAAGCTTTGTTCTTGGTTAAGGGCTTTGCAAAATAAAGAAAGCGATTAATCTTATGGAAAAAAGAAAACTCTTCGGCAGAGGAGATTTGATTTTAATACTCTCAATTGCAGTAATAGCGGCAATTTTGTTTTTCTTTATGCGTTTTGACTCCGGAAACAGCGTCAAAGGAGAAATCATAGTAGACGGAAGTCTTTACAAAACCGTCGAGCTTAAAGAAGGTCAAAGTGAGCATTTTATTATTGACAATACAAAAAGCGGTGTAAATTGCGAAATACTTGCCGAAAACGGAGAGATAAAATTTGTATCTTCACAGTGCCACGATAAAATCTGCGTTTCGGCAGGTGCTCTTTCACATAAAGGCGATACAGCCGCCTGTCTTCCCGCAGGCGTACTTATAAGAATAGTTTCCGGCGAGGATTCACCTGTGGACGTTATTGCCTATTAAGTATTCCGGGAGGCACTAATGAACGTAAACATAGACAAAAGAACAGCGAAAACCGCACTGATTGGTATTCTCACCGCTCAGGCTCTCGCATTTTCTTTTCTTGAAAGCATGATTCCCCCTATTCCGGGACTTCCTCCGGGAGCAAAACCGGGATTTTCAAATATAATCACAATGTTTGCAGCGGAAAGTATCAGCCTTCCCTGCGCTTTGGGTATTACGGCAGCAAAAGCTCTTTTCGCATTTATCACAAGAGGCTTTTCCGCTGCCGCTATGAGCTTTTGCGGAGGAATGCTCAGCACCATTACAATGTATTTTCTTCTCAGAAGCAAAAAATCGCCTTTTGGCTTTTCCGGCATAGGTATAATCTGCGCCTGTGCCCACAATCTCGGTCAGCTTATTGCTGCCGCATTTTTAATGGGTACTGCCGCAACTTTCGGCTATGCCCCGGTTATGCTTGTTTTTGCCGTTATAACGGGTCTTGTTACAGGAAGCATATTCAAAATATTGTTACCTGTACTGAAAAAGCAAGAACGCTTTTTTCTCAAATGACCCTTCGGCATTGCATATATATGTACCATATTCGAGCGTAAAAGCTCAAAGGAGTTGAAAGAATGAAACACGACAATCTCAGCGGTGTTTTAAAGCCCGTTGTTCGTGGACGTGGAGGGATAAGTGTTGCTCACCATAAAAACACCTCTGCCCTCGAGAGCGTACGTATGCCTGCTCCTGCAAAAGTTATTCTGCCTATGCAGCAGCATATCGGCGCACCGTGCACTCCCACGGTAAAACCCGGAGACAAGGTGGAAATCGGCCAGGTGGTAGGCGACAGCGACAAGTTTGTCAGCGCTCCCATTCATGCTACGGTTTCAGGAACTGTAAAAGCTATTGCAGACATCAAACTTACAAACGGTGCTGCATCAAAGGCAGTTGTAATTGAATCTGACGGTGAGATGAAGGTTTGGGACGGCGTTAAACCTCCCGTTGTTGAAACAAAAGAGGATTTCCTTAAAGCTGTACGTGCTTCCGGTCTTGTAGGCCTTGGCGGCGCAGGCTTCCCCACCCATGTAAAGCTCGCTTTTGACGAAAGTAAAAATATCGATACTCTCGTTGTAAACGCAGCGGAGTGCGAACCCTACATTACAGTAGACTTTCGTGAGTGCGTTGACAATTCATGGGATATTCTCAACGGCGTTTATCTGCTTAAAGAGATGTTCGGCTTCAAGCAGATTATTATAGCCGTAGAGGACAATAAGCCTGAGGCAATCAAGGTGCTCAAAAACATCGCCGACCATGAAATGGATATAGGCGACACCGTTAAGCTTATGACTCTTAAATCACGTTATCCTCAGGGCGCTGAAAAGGTTATGGTTCAGTCCGCAACAGGAAGAAAGGTTCCACCCGGAAAGCTTCCGGCTGATGTGGGCTGCGTTGTTATGAACGTAGGTTCCGTCGCCTTTATTTCCCGTTACATGAAAACCGGAAAGCCCCTTGTAAGCCGCTCGATCACCGTTGACGGCTCCGCTATAAAGGAACCCAAAAACGTAAGAGTCGCAATCGGAACCCCCATTAATGAAATCATTGATTTCTGCGGCGGATATAAGGCTGAGCCCTATAAACTGCTCATGGGCGGTCCCATGATGGGAATCGCTCTTCACGACGACACATACCCTGTTCTTAAAAACAACAACGCTATTCTGGCTTTTGCCGAAAACGATGTACATGTTAAAAAAGAACGTGACTGCATAAGATGCGGAAGATGTGTAAGCGTTTGCCCCATGGGTCTTATGCCTACTCTCATTGAAAGATACGCTAAAATCAAGGATGCCGATTCACTTAATAAAATCGGTGTTAACGTGTGCATGGAATGCGGCAGCTGTGCTTATTCCTGCCCCTCCGGCAGACCCCTTGTACAATACATGCGTCTTGCAAAATCCGTAGTAAGAGAAGCGGAGGGAAAGTAAAATGGAAATGCAGAAAAAAAGAAAATTTACCGTAAGCGCTTCTCCCCATGTACGCTCCGGAGAAACCACAACAGGCATAATGCTTGATGTTATAATCGCCCTTATGCCTGCGCTGATAGCCTCAGTTTTCATTTTCGGCAGCAGAACTCTTGCAGTTACCGCAGTTACTGTTGTAACCAGCGTGCTTGTAGAATACATAAGCCGCAAAGTGATGAAAAGAAGCAACACTATCGGCGATTTAAGCGCAGTTGTCACAGGTATGCTTTTAGCTTTTAACCTGCCCGTTGATATTCCGCTGTGGATGGCTGCAATCGGCGCTGTTGTCGCCATAGTAGTTGTAAAACAGTTCTTCGGCGGAATTGGTCAGAACTTTGTTAACCCTGCTCTTGTGGGAAGAATTGTCCTTATGTCTTCTTTTCCCACCGCCATGTCAACATGGGCTCAGCCCTATGCATGGAAAGGCGTTGCAGCAGTAACAAGCGCTTCTCCCCTTGCTGAAATTTCAACTATGTTTAACAGCGGCGATGTTTCGTCAGCTGCATTCAAAGCAAATCAGGTTCTTCCAAGTCTCGGTGAAATGTTCATCGGTCAGCGACAGGGATGCCTCGGTGAGGTTTGCGCCGTTGCTCTTATTCTCGGCGGAATTTACCTTTTCGCAAGAAAGGTTATCTCTCCTCTCATCCCCGCACTTTATATCGGAACCGTTGCCGTTATAATGTTTATCGCAGGCGGCGGAAGCTTCACCTTTATGATGTATGAAGTACTCGGCGGCGGCCTTATTTTAGGCGCAATCTTTATGGCCACCGATTACACAACATCTCCCATAAACACCAAGGGCAAAATCATTTACGCCATAGGCTGCGGTCTTATAACCTGTGTTATCAGACTTTTCGGCAGTCTCCCCGAAGGCGTTTCGTTCTCAATCATCCTTATGAACATACTCGTTCCCCATATCGAAAAGCTTACAACTCCTAAGCCATTCGGATATGTCAAGGAAAAGAAAGGAGCGAAAAAGGCATGAATAAATTCTCCTCTAAGGAAGTGCTCGTTCCTTCCGTTTCACTGTTTGTAATAAGCCTTGTAGTTACATTGCTCCTTGCTGTTACAAACAATATTACAGCTCCCCTTATTGAAAAGCTGAGCGTAGAAACTGAAATTCAGACAAGAAAAACCGTTCTCGCAGATGCTTCCTATTTTGACGACAAAGATAAAACTGTTACCCTTGACGGCACTGAATACACCTACTGCGTAGGTCTTGACGCTGAAAACAACGTTGTCGGATACATATTCACAACTTCAACCAAGGGTTACGGCGGAGAAGTTAAAGTCATGACCGGTGTTTCCGCAGACGGCAAAGTCACCGGAGTTGAGGCTCTCGCACTTTCCGAAACAGCAGGTCTCGGTATGAACGCACAGAAGGAAAGCTTCAGAGAGCAGTATATAGGTAAATCCGGTAAAATCGGCGTTGCCAAAAATTCACCCAAAGAAAACGAAATCCAGGCTCTTACAGGCGCAACAATTACATCTTCCGCTTTTACGGACGCTGTTAACATCGCCCTTGAGCTTTACAGCTTAGTTACAGGAGGTGTTAAATAATGGCTGAAAAAAAGAGTCTTGCCAAGGAATTTTCAAAAGGCATTATCATTGAAAACCCCGTTTTAAGGCTTGTGCTCGGTACCTGCCCCACCCTCGCCGTTACAACCTCCGTTGAAAGCGCACTGGGTATGGGTGCTGCCGCTGCCATTGTTCTTGTTTGTTCAAACATCGTTATTTCAGCACTGAGAAAGGTTATACCTCAGAAAGTGCGTATTCCCGCATTCATTGTGGTTATTGCCGGTTTCGTTTCAATTGTTCAGATGCTTGTAAAAGCATTCCTGCCTCAGATTGACGAACAGCTTGGCGTTTATCTTCCCCTTATAGTTGTTAACTGCATCATCCTCGGCAGAGCCGAAGCTTTCGCAAGTAAGAATCCCGTTCTCGCTTCCGCAGTTGACGGCCTCGGAATGGGCGTAGGATTTACAGCAGCTCTTCTTGCTATGGGTACAATCAGAGAGCTTCTCGGCGCCGGCACTATCTTAGGCGCACAGATTATCCCCGCTTCCATTTCACCCATGATCATCTTCATTCTTCCTCCCGGAGGATTCTTTGTATTCGGTATGCTCATCGCTCTTTCAAACAAGCTTGCTGAAAGAAAAGGCAAGCCCAAAGCAGAGCTTAAAGGCTGTGAGGGATGCCCCATGGCTGCGACCTGCTCAATGAAAGGCAACGAAAATAAATGTGAGGGAGGAGAAAAGGCATGAAAGCATTTTTAGCTATCCTTTTAACCGGAATTCTTACAGAAAACTTTGTTCTTGCAAAATTCCTCGGTATTTGCCCCTTCCTCGGAGTTTCCAAAAAACTCTCAACTGCAACCGGAATGAGCGCCGCCGTTATTTTCGTCATGGTTCTCTCAACTGCCGTTACTTATCCCATTAACCTGCTCCTTGTTAAAAACGATATGGAATATCTTCAGACTATCGTTTTCATTCTGGTTATTGCGGCTCTGGTTCAGCTTGTTGAAATCATACTTAAAAAGTATATGCCGCCTCTTTATAACTCCCTTGGCATATATCTTCCCCTTATCACAACCAACTGCGCAGTTTTGGGCGTTGTTCTTCTCAACATCGACAAGAGCTACAATTTCACTCAGTCAGTTGTCAACTCCCTTGGTGCAGGTCTCGGATTCATGCTGGCCATGGTCATGTTTGCCGGAGTTAGAGAAAGACTCGAATCCTGCGACATCCCGAAGTCACTTAAGGGTCTGCCCATAACACTTGTTGCCGCTTCTCTTGTTTCCGTTTCCTTCCTGGGATTCACGGGAATTATAGACGGTATTTTCGGTTAAGGAGGCGGAGAAATAATGTCAATATTTTTAGCAGTAGTAATTGTTTCCGCCATCGGTCTTATAGCAGGTCTCGGACTTGCGGTAGCTTCAATTGTAATGGCTGTTCCCGTTGACGAAAAAGCAGAGGAAATTGAAGCCGTTCTTCCCGGAGCAAACTGCGGCGCCTGCGGATTTTCAGGCTGCTCAGGATATGCCAAAGCTCTTTCAGAGGGAAAGACAAAGGAAACAGCTCTTTGTGCTCCCGGCGGCAACGAAGTAGCCGCAAAGGTTGCCGAAATAATGGGCGTTTCCGCAGGAAGCATCAAACCCCAGACTGCCGTTGTAATGTGCAACGGAACCTCAAAGAGCACCGATACAAAGCTTATTTACAGCGGCGTTGAAAGCTGTAAAATGGCTTCTCAGCTTTTCGGAGGTCCCGGTGAGTGTACATATGGCTGCATCGGTTTCGGCGACTGTGCAAATGCATGTCCTTACGGTGCAATTTCCATTTGCGACGGCGTTGCAAGAGTTAATCCCCTCGCCTGCCGTGCCTGCAAAATGTGCATAAACACTTGTCCGAAACATATTATCAAGCTTATGCCTCTCCACGAGGCGAAAGCCGTTGTTCTTTGCAGCAACGCAGATAAAGGCGCAGCTACAAGAAAGGCTTGTTCAGCAGGCTGCATAGGCTGTATGAAGTGCGTAAAGGCGTGTCCGGAAGGCGCTGTCACAGTCACAGGAAACTGTGCAAAGGTTGACTTTGACAAATGTACCGGCTGCGGCAAATGCGCTGAAGGCTGCCCGACAAATGCAATTAAGGTTATTATTGCAGGCGGGAAATAAATATGATATTATAAAAGCTGCGGTATATACCGCAGCTTTTAATTTTTTGCTTTATTAAACTTTTATCTAATAAGAAAGGAATTTTTAAAATGGCTAAAAAGGTTTTTATTACCTCAGACAGCACCTGTGACATCTCTCCTGAAATGAGAGAACAGCTGGGTATTGATGTTGCACCTCTTAAAATTCTTTTAGGTGATACCGAACACAAGGACGGCATTGATATTGTCCCCGATGATATTTTTAAGTTTTATAATGAAAACAAAAAAACACCTAAAACCGCAGCAGTCACACCTGCAGAATATACGGAGCTTTTTGAAAAATACACATCTCAGGGTTATGCTATAGTACACGTTGCATTTACTTCCAAGCTTTCTTCCTCCTGCCAGAACGCCATGATAGCCGCTTCTGATTTTGAAGATGTATATGTTGTGGATTCTCTTCAGCTTTGTTCCGGCCAGGCTCTGCTTGTATTTGAGGCCTGCCGTCTTCGTGACAGCGGCATGGAGGCTTCTCAGATTGCAGCAGCTCTCGAAGAACAGAAGACCAAAGTAAGAACAAGCTTTGTAATACCTAGCCTTGAATTTCTCAGCAAGGGCGGACGCTGCTCTTCACTTACAGCTTTAGGCGCAAACGTACTTGGAATAAAGCCCTCAATAGAAATGGCTGACGGTTCCCTTTCAGTAGGCAAAAAGTACAGAGGCAAAGCTGACGTCGTTTATGAAAAATACATTGAGGATAAGCTTAGCGAAAGCGATAAAATTGACCTTTCTGCAAAAGTTGTATTTGCTAATTCAGGTATTCCCAAAGAGCTTTCTCAGAAGCTTGTCAAGCTTGTAAAGAGTAAGCTTCCGAAAGCTGACATAATCGAAATGATTGCCGGCTGCACAATCACCTCTCACTGCGGTCCCGGAACAGTCGCTGTAATCTTTATGGTAAAATAACAGCGCTGAACCTGTATACAAATTTACAAGCAAAAAATCGCCTGCGTTTAAGATCAATAATGATTTTAAACGCAGGCTTTTAATATTGTTCTTTTGTTATTAGTGATACAAAAAAATCCTGCGGATTTACATCCACAGGATTTTTAATTTTAAAGGTATGACCTTGGGTTAACTTTACGTCCGTTTACATGAACCTCAAAGTGAAGATGTGCACCGAATGAGTAACCGGAGTTACCTACTCGTCCGATAGCCTGACCCTGATATACATACTGTCCGACATAAACTCCAACAGAGGAACAGTGTGCATAAAGGGTTCTGAGGCCGCCGCTGTGCTGGATTGTTATACAGTATCCGTAGCTTCCGTTCCAGCCTGCCTGTACAACGGTTCCGGCATCGGCTGCTATAATAGTTCTGCCGTAAGCTCCTCCGCCTGTAATATCAATACCTGTATGATAACCGCTGGCGTAA
>UQGM01000035.1 GCA_900540535.1 uncultured Oscillospiraceae bacterium
CTTGTGTTTGGAAAGAAGTTTAAGGAGTTTCCCGGCTGTCTGTATTGAGCTTACAGGTTTTTCTCCGGGAGGACGGTTTCCAGCTTCACGGCTGAAAGCTCTTATTTTTTTCTTGACGGAGGAATTTTTCTTTTTCATTCTATTTCCTCCTTGGAAAGCTGAGACTGAACAATTTCACGGTATACACTGCAGTTTTTATAAAGTTCACCGTGAGTTCCCTGACCGGCTATTTCACCGTTATCAAGAACAATTATTTTGTCTGCATTTAAAATAGTACCAACTCTTTGAGCAACAATTATCTGAGTTGAATTTGAGAACTCTTTCTTTATTGAAGCTCTCAGAAGAGCATCGGTTTTAAAGTCGAGAGCTGAAAAACTGTCATCGAAAATATAAATTTCAGCATTTCTGATAAGAGCACGGGCAATTGATATACGCTGTTTCTGACCGCCGGATAAATTTGTTGCATTCTGAGAAAGTCTGCTTTCAAGCTTTTTCGGCATTTTGCTTACAAAATCCGATGCCTGAGCGGTTTCGAGGGCTGTCCACATCTCTTCTTCAGTAGCATCTTCTTTACCGTATCTGAGGTTATCGGCAACGGTACCGCTGAACAACAAAACCTTTTGAGGCACATATCCGATTTTTTTATGAAGTTCAGATAACTTCATATCTTTTATGTTGGTGCCGTCAACAAGTATTTCACCGGAACTTACATCATAAAATCGTGAAATAAGGTTAACCAGTGTTGTTTTTCCGCAGCCTGTGCCGCCGATGATAGCTGTAACTTCACCAGGATTTGCAGTGAAACTTATGTTGTTAAGAACATTTCTTTCAGCTCCGTCATATCCAAAAGAAACGTTTTTAAATTCGATTTTTCCCTCATGGCTGTCGCTGTGGTGAACAGAATCTTTGTTCTCTTTGATCATAGGTTCCATATCAAGGATTTCGCAAATACGTCTTGCGGAAATAGCAGCACGGGGGACCATTACAAACATTGAAGCTGCAAGACCAACAGCGAAAACAATCATGATAAGATACATCATGAAAGCCTGAAGGTTACCGATAGTACCGGCAATTTCAGCAGCCTGTGTGTTTATATCCATATTATTAACCTGGCTGCTTCCAAGCCATATAAGTATTACAATCAGCGAATACATCAAGAACATTGCCAGCGGAATAAGTGAAGCAAACAGTCTGTTGGTTTTAAGAGCAATTTCTGTTAATTCAAAATTGCCCTTTCTAAAACGAGCCTGTTCATAAGACTGCTTGTTGAATGCTCTGATTACCCTTACACCGCCGAGTCTTTCACGGACAATTTGATTAAGAGCATCCGTTTTTTTCTGCATCTGTTCAAACCAGGGAAGCACTTTTTTAACGACAAAAAGGGCGATAAGCGCAATTATCGGAATTACTGTGAATATAACCAGGGATAGAGTTTTATTCATTGTAAATGCCATGATTGCACCGCCTACCATCATAATAGGAGCGCTGATGATCATCCTCATGCTTACAAGAACAAGGCTTTGAATCTGGTTAATATCGTTTGTTGAACGTGTTATCATGGAAGACACGCCGATTTTGTCTATATCGCATTGTGAAAGACTTTCTGCTTTAAGAAATACAGCACGTCGCAACTCTTTACCGAATCCGGTTGAAGCTTTACTTGAAAAATAGCTGGATAAAACTGCGGCGAAAACGCCGAAAATTGCAGCTATTATCATTAAGAATCCCATGATATAAATATAAGCAAGTTTTCCGTTGGCAATACCGTTGTTCATAATATTCGCCATCATAGATGGAAGAATCAACTGCATTGCGCTGTTAATCACAATAAAAATGGTGGCAAAAATTGCTGTCCACTTATAATGTTTGAGGTAGCTGAGAACTTTCAGCAAGTGATTCACCTCCGTGTTTTTTACGTCTGATCTGCATAACAGATTTAATTCGACAATGATAACAAAAAATTTTTATTAAAGTGTTAATGAATTTTAAATTACCCTAATAATCAGTGTAATTATAACATTACTTAACTGATTTTGCAAAGATTTAATGAGAATATATTTATTTCAATATTTTTCTGCAATTATCATAAAAATAATTTGAAAACGGTGCAAATTTATGCTAAACTTTCTATAAAATTATTTGATTTTGCGGAGGAGCATCATGGGTAAAGATATAATTATAAAAGCGGCGAATACTGTGCCAAGCGAAAGACAGTATAACTGGCAGCAAATGGAGTTTTATGCATTTGCTCATTTTGGCATTAATACCTTTACCAACCGTGAATGGGGAAAGGGCGATGAATCACCGTCACTGTTTAATCCAACGGATTTTGATGCCGATCAGTGGGTGGAAGCTGTCAAATCAGCAGGAATGACCGGTCTTATACTTACAGCAAAGCATCATGACGGATTTTGTCTTTGGCCAAGTAAATATACTGAACACAGCGTTAAAAACAGCCCGTGGAAAAACGGAAAGGGCGACATGGTAAAAGAGGTAGCCGATGCCTGTAAAAAAGGCGGTATAAAATTCGGAATATATCTTTCGCCCTGGGACAGACATGAACCTACATATGGCAGTGGTGAAGAGTATAATACCTTTTATAAAAATCAGCTTCGTGAGCTTATGACAAATTACGGAGAACTTTTCTGTCTGTGGTTTGATGGAGCCTGCGGTGAAGGTAAAAACGGAAAAAAGCAGGAGTATGACTGGGAAGGATATTACTCTTTAATCAGAGAGCTTCAGCCCGGTGCGGTAATAAATATTTGCGGTCCCGATGTGCGATGGTGCGGAAATGAAGCGGGCAAATGCCGTGAATCCGAGTGGAGTGTTGTGCCGGCTTCAATGATTGATAATGAAAAGGTTGCGGAAAAATCTCAGCAGGAGGATGATGCTTCTTTTGCCAAAAAGTTTGACAGTACAGATGAAGACCTTGGCAGCAGAAAAGTAATCGAGCAGGCAAGTGACTGTGTATGGTATCCCTGTGAGGTTGACACTTCCATAAGACCAGGATGGTTTTATCATAAGAATCAGGACAGAAAAGTTAAGAGCTTAAAGAAATTAATAAAGATATATGAAAGCTCTGTAGGTGGTAACGCAAGCCTTCTGCTCAATATTCCGCCTGATAAAAGAGGACGCATTGCCGATGCCGATGTTAAGAGGCTGAAAGAATTTGGAAATTACATTAAAAATACGTATTCTGAAAATCTTGCAAGAGGCGCAAAAGCAATAGCAAGTGAATGTGAAAGCGATAAAGTATCAGCTAATATGGCTCTTACAGAAGATAAGAAAGAATTCTGGAAGCCCTGCGACGGTATGGAAAAGGCAGAACTGACAGTTGATTTCGGAAAAACTGTTAAGTTTAGCCGAATAGTTTTAGGGGAGCAGATTTTAGTCGGTCAGCGTGTTGAGAAATTCATTATTTATGCCGAGAAAAAAGGAAAATGGAAAAATATTTTCTCAGGTACTGTAATCGGATATAAGAAAATCTGTAAATTCCGTAAAACCAAAGCTTCAAAGATAAAAATAGTATTTGAGCAGTCAAGAGTTTGTCCCACACTTTCAAAGCTAGAGGTATACCCCTGATATGGATTTCGGGATGCCGACTCTTATTGAATATGACAGTATTGAGGAAAACGCTCAGCTGTGCCGAAAGCTTGGACTTAGCTTCCTGGAACTTAATATGAATCTTCCTTTTTGTCAAACTTTCAGCGATAAAGATATTGTGCGGTTAAATAGAATTTCTGAGGAAAACGGCATATATTTTACGCTGCATCTTGATGAAAATTCAGATTTTTGTAATTTTAATCCGGTGATAAAAAGCGGATGGCAGCAGGTGCTGAAAGAAACTTTGTCTGCGGCAGCAGAGCTTAAAATTCCCATTGTCAATATGCATTTAAATAGAGGAGTATGGTTTACGCTGCCCGATAAAAAGGTTTTTCTTTACGAAAAATACGCTGCTCACTATAATGACTCTCTGAGTGAATTCAGAGATATTTGTGCGGAATTTTCAGGAAAGACAAAAATTTCTATAGAAAACACAAATGGATTTAAGGCTTTTGAAGTTGCTGCAATAGAGCAGCTTATAACGGAGATAACAGTTTCAAAATCACAAACCCCGAAAACCTTGTGTTTCCGGGGTTTATTTTTTATGCATCTGTTTAAAATCGTGCAAATTTTTATTCGTAATACACACACAATACACACGTAAGACACAAATTTATTTTTAAAAAAGCGGAAAAATTCCGCCTATATTTTGTCTATCTCTTTTAGTAGTTCTTCTATCTCAAGATGGGTGTAAACCTGTCGTGTAACATTCTGCCCTTTGTGTCCGACTATCTTCTGTATGAATCGTTCATCAACTTTGGCAGCAGTCAGAAGGCTTATACAAGTATGTCGAGTGTCGTGTGGGCGGTGCTCGTCCATGTTTAGCGTGTGCATAAGTGGCTTCCAGTATGAATCATAATAATTCTTGTAATCGAACCGCTTTAGAGCGGGTGTGCAAATAAGATACTCACACTCTTTTTGCATCCAATGCTCAAAAAACGGTAATACCTTTAAGGCTATCGGTACCGTTCTTATTCCTGCCTCCGTTTTAGACTCAGCGATTTCAAAATATCTTTCATGTAGGTTGACGCTTTCTTTTTTAAGGTTCAGGAGTTCGCCGATGCGGCACCCTGTATATATAAGCATAAGTATGACAGTTATATATTCGTTGGAGTCAGCTACATCCCAAAGCTTCTTAATCTCTATGGTGCTGAAAGGCTTACGGTCCGTTGCGTTTGGATTTCCCGCCTTGGAGATATTGATATATTCAACCATATTTCTATCTCTTGTAATTATGCCATGAATCACGGCATATTCAAATAATCCATTCAGCAGAACTTTCAACTTTCGCAGAGTAGGCGTGTTTTTTCCCGATGTATCAACTATATTTTGAAGATGATCCAGTTTTATATCTATAATCCTCATGTCTTTAATAGGTTTGCATATTTTCCAAGAAGCTTTATATCCTTTGATATTAGAATCGCTTATCTCTTCAAATTTTTCATTCGACCATCGCTCATATACTTCTTCGAGCGTTATAGATGATAGGCTCAAATCATATGGATCTGTATTATAGCTTGCCAATGCCTGCAAAGCTTCAGCCTGTGTTTTGTAATATCCAATGTTTATATATTTCTGCTTTAATCTTCCGTCAACAATTTCCCAACCGTCAGTTTTACGCACTCTCCAAGGTTTACGACGATTACCGGGAAGCTTACTTATTCCTCCATACCCATTTGGAAGCTTCATTTGATTTCCTCCTAAAAAGGGCATAAAAATACCCTCGGTTATTGATTTAAATCCGAAAGTATGGTAATATTATTTTACACGATATTGACCGCCTTCGGGCTGTCATGACGCTCTATCCTGTTGGCGCAGGGTAGGGCGTTTTTTATTGTTCTATTTATTTAGCTGGAATAAACTTAACTTTAAGGTTTCCTTTTATCTCAACAGTAACATCTTTTTTAAGCTCAAGATTAGCGAACTCTTTAGTATAATATCCTGATCCGTCATCGATACCAAAAACTTCGTTGATACCACCATTAAACAAGTTAGAGCTGGAAAGATTTCCGTTACCCGAGACAGCAACTACCTTATATGTTCCCTCTTTCAAATCTGAACCAACAGTATAGTTTCCACTACCCAAAGTTACAGCTGCACTTTCGTCATATGTGCGTCCGGTATAGTTGGATTTAACTTCACTATAGGTAAGTTTAATTTTAAGATTTCCTGATACTTCAAGTGTAGCATTTTCCGGAAGCTCCAATCCCTTAAAGGATTCAGTGTAATATCCTGAACCGTCATCAACACCAAACATTTCGTTTATACCGCCGCTCCATAAATTAGAACTTGAAAGATTGCCCGTGCCTGAGACTGCGACCACATCGCATTTTCCGGCCGGAATATCAACTCCGGCTGTATAATATCCAGCTGAAAGAGTGTATTCTTTAGCTACATTTGAAAGGTCAACTTTATTTCCGGAATCCTTGTTTTCGTTAGCACCCTGGCTTACTCCCGGAGCATTGGGCTGATCCTCTGAGTTTCCGCCGTTTACCGCTCCGATAATTGCCAAAACAATAATCGCAATAAGTATAAATACCAAAACCTTCTTGCCTGAACCTACTTTTGCAGAACAGTTAGGACACACTTTAGCGTTATCCGCAAGTTCTGCACCGCACTTTTTACATTTCTTCATAAATATCCTCCTAAAAGTTTATTGATATAGGGTCAACATCCCTATAACTATAACGATTACTATTTACAAAATGTGACAAAAAACCACAAATTATTTAACTTCTCTTATAAGTAGTCTCGGCACACCTAAAACGTGGCATTGTTCGAGGTCGCTTCCCTCTATGGTTTTTGGCGGGTACTCAGGATTGACGGGAACAAGCTTCATCCAGTCTTCACCCTCTACATACTCCACTTTTTTAAGCGTGGCATTGTCGCCGTTGTAAAGAATAGCGCCTATTTCTCCGCTTCTGTTAAGTGTAGATTGTTTGAGAATAAGTACTTTATCTCCGTCCATATAGAGCGGATACATAGAATCCCCGTGAACCGACAGTACAAAAAACTCATCCTTGCTGTGTCCTTTTAAATATTCCGTGGGGACAGAAACGGTTTCGCCACTCCAATCTTCTACAGCAAGTTCGTTGTATCCTGCGGCTACTGTTCCAATAACAGGAAAAACTGTCACATCTGACGTGATTTCGGGAGGCAACAGTTTTGCTTCTCCGTTTGCAAATTTTGTATTGCCGATAAGGTAATCTACAGATACACCAAACAATCCAGAAATCTTCTTCAAAACATCCGAATTGGGTTCACGTGCTCCTATTTCATAGTTATTATAGGTTGTGTACGGCATCTCTAATAATTCTGACATTTGTCGCTTATTCAAGCCTCTGCCTTGGCGGAGGCTTTTTATTATATCTGTGAACATATAATTCGCTCCTTTTCTATATAGTACAACGCTGTTCTTCTCATGTCAAGAAAAAAGTTTCTCATTTTGAAAAGTTTTTTCTCGAAAAGTGTTGACAATTACTCAAATTGAGAATATTATAATATTAAAGATTTCTCAAAATGAGTAAAAAGGAGGTTTACGTATGGAAAAAATAACATATGCAAATATCGAAGCGGAACGTCTGAAGCATGGACTAAGCAAAAAAGAACTTTCACAAGCAATCGGGGTAACAAGCCGTTCGTATTACAACTACATACATGGCAAAGTGCCGATTCCATCTAAAGTTCTTCTCAATCTATCTAATTTATTTAACAGTTCTATAGATTACTTGCTTAGCTAAAGTGACTAATCACACAGAAAGGAGCGGGAATATGAAAAAAGAAAAAGAAATCCTCCGCAAGCAGTTAGGGCTGCTGGCAGAGGAAGCAGAGAATGGCTGCACCGATGAAATGGCAGTCAGTCACGTAACGGATTCAATGTGCAAAATATACAGAGAATTAAATACCCTGACTAAATCCGTGATATCTTGGGCGCTTTTCCTTGCAGTGTTCGCTAATCTTCTTGTATGTTTCGTCATACAAGTCAAGAAGCTTTTCAGGAGTTAATGACGATAAATCCTGATTTTCCAGATATAACATTGTAAGAGCTTCTAACTTTGTTGCAGGAAAAGTTGAAAGTCTAATATCAGACATTGTCTTCACCTCCTTTCGGGGGTGATTATAGCACAATGTTTAATCAATATCAAAGAAAGGAGCGGAAACATGAGTTTTGCAGAAAGATTAAAAGAAGCTATGACAGAACAACACATTACGCAATCCGAGCTGGCAAGCAAGATCGGTAAAGGAGCTCCGTCGGTAAGTCAATACCTTTCAGGCAAATCAACTCCGAGAGCGGGAGTACAGCAGCTTATAGCAGACACTCTCGGATGCACAGTTGAGTGGCTTAACAGCGACGGCGACAAGGAAGAGGAACTCACAGAAGAAACCGTTTCACCGTATTCGGTAAGTATAGCTGAAGCGGCAAGGAGAATGGGAAAATCACAACAGTTTGTGCGGGTAGCCCTGCAAAGTGGAGTGGCACCTTTTGGCTTCGCTGTCAAAAATAAGTCAACATATTCATATCACATCAGCCGCAAAAAGTTTGAAGAATATTTAGGTACATAAGCTTTTGCAATCAATTACAAAGGAGAAAAGAAAAATGATAGAAACTTCTATGCTGATAATGGCGTTCTATGCGCTCTACAAGCTTGTAATCATAATCGGAGAAGCAGCTGCTCTTCTCCTGCTGCTTGCATTTGCAGTGTACATAGGAACGAGGTGACACCATGTCAAGTAAAACGTACGGTTCTATGGACGGTTTCGGGTTCAAAGTTATAGCTACAGGAGAATTTATTGACCAAGGCTATCTCATCACCGTTCATTCAATCAGATTAAGTCCTGAAGCTCTTAACGCTTGGTACACGAGTAAAGTGAAAGGAGCTCCGGCTTTTCACGAATCTCGTGAAGCATGGGAAGCGTACAAAGCAGAGAAAGAGCGGTTACGCAGGGAATGGGAAGAAAGAATAGCTAAGCTTATCGGCTATGAAAGCGGCGGAGACAGCAGTTTTTGTATCGCTCAGAGCGTAAGTGAGATATTCACAATTGTAATAATGGAGAGGTGAGAAAATGAAACTCAGAATATACCAGATTAACGGCAGACGTGCTCCGTTTGCCATGTATATGGGATGCAGCCGAATGAATGGAAGCATAGACCCCGAAAACTATGATTTGGTTTTTGAGGGAGAACTAAAAAACCGCAGAACCCTTGAAGGCGTGTTCCGTCACTTTACCGACCGTAAAAACCCAAGACCGAGAGGAATGCACAGTCTGTCCGTCAGTGATGTCGTGGAACTTATAGAGCCCTGCGGAAAGACTTCTGCCGGCTTCTACTTCTGCGACACCCGAGGCTTCAAGCGTATTGACTTTGATGCATCACTTACCGTAAGGAGGAATAACTGTGTTGTCGGCGATTGAAACAATAATTCCTATTGTTGTAGGCGTTGGTGGTGGTGCGCTGCTCATTCTCGGCATCATCTACGAAGATGTGCTTATTGCATTCGAGGACGGCTTAAAGGAGCACATCAAAAAGAAGGTGAAGAAATGGTAACGCAAGGCAAAGAGCCTGTTCAGCGTCATCTGCTTTATCATTGCAGAGAAATGAGCTTATCCTCTGTTCCCGGTGGATATATCGTGGCCATAGAAGGGGAGCGTGAACGCTTCTTTACGGACGCCCTCGAAGCCTGGACAAACTTCATTGAAACACTGGACACAAGAGTCCGCAGAAGAATAAAAGAATATCTCAAAAAGGAGGAGCAGACGTGAGCATGACATCCGAAGATCTGAAAAACGCTCTTCGCAGCGGCACAAAGGTTACATATAGAAACTATTTTAACCAAAAATTTCACGGCACAGTAGATGCTGTTGTTTATCGTTGCGATAAAGGAAAGATAACGGTTTCTGCCGAGATCAAGGACCTTAAAGCTCCGTATTCCATAATAGTAGCAAAACCCGAAAGATTATCTTTGATGAGTGAAAACACATGAAAAACAGCATAAAAAATGAGCCTGCACGGCGGCAACCGAACAGGCTCAAAGGGGCTACTCGTATCATCATTACTACATTATTATTTTACACGAGTAGCCCCTATAAGTCAATACTTAAGGAGGTTTACCATGCAATTTCGAAATCTTAACGAAAGTGAAATAGAAGTACGTATAGCACAAATTAAAGAAGGGAAAGGTGCATCGTTGCTGCTCTATAAAGATGCACGATGCGACATGAATATTCTCGATGAGACCGTCGGCAGCGAAAACTGGCAGCGTGAGCACTATGAGTGTAAAGGCAATCTCTTTTGCCGTGTCGGTATTAAATGCGATGGCGAATGGATATGGAAATCAGACTGCGGCACAGAGAGTAATACGGAAGCTCAGAAGGGAGAAGCTTCCGACAGCTTCAAAAGAGCCTGTTTTAATTGGGGGATAGGCAGGGAACTCTATACAGCGCCGTTTATTTTTATAGGCTTGGAATGCGTTAATTTGTACGGAAAGAAGACTTTTGACAAGTTTGCCGTTGAAAAAATACGAATTGAAAATAAACGTATAACAGGGCTTTCAATAAGAAACGTAACACTCAATAAGCGTGTGTTTGTTTGGACGTCAAAATGATTTCAGGAGGTAATAAAATGCTTAATTGTGCAGTTATCATAGGAAGAATTACAGCAAATCCAGAGCTTCGTACAACGCCTAACGGGGTTTCAGTAACAAGTTTTACCGTTGCAGTTGAGAGAAGCTATCAGAAAGCCGGTGAGGAAAGGCAGACAGATTTTATAAACGTCGTTGCATGGAGAGGTACTGCTGAATTTGTTTCCGCTTATTTCCGCAAGGGCTCAATGATTGCGGTGCAGGGTTCAATCCAGACCCGCAGCTATGAGGACAAAAACGGAAACAAGAGAACAGCATTCGAAATTGTTGCGGATAACGTGAGCTTCTGCGGCTCAAAAAGCGAAGAGAGAAGCGGCGGAGCTAAACCCACAAGGCAGGCTGCACCCGCAGCGCCTGCACCGTCTTTTTCAACGGGCAGCGCAGGAGATTTCGACGATTTAAGTTCGGACGAAGAACTACTCCCGTTTTAAGGAGGCGGTCAAATGAGCAGAGGAGGCTATGTTAAAGTCAGCCGCAAAATGCTTGAATCCGACCTTATTCATGAACCTGTAACTTTTACGGTATTTATGTATTTATTGCTTTCAGCCAATTACCGGGAAGGAGAATATAACGGACAGCAGATACACAGAGGAGAGTCTGTTGTCAGTTACCCGAGGATTGCATGTGCAACCGGTGTTACAGAACGTCAGGCGAGGACGGCACTTTCGAAGCTTGTTAAGTCAGGCAGAGTGTCAGTCAGAAGATACCCGAAATTCAGCGTGGTTGCGTTGTTAAATTACGATAAATACCAAAGTGTGTCAGGCAGAAAGTCAGGAGAATGTCAGGCAAATGTCAGGCAGGAAGTCACTCAAATGTCACCATCAAAAGAAATAAAGAATATTAATAATATAAATAATTATAGTAGTTGTTGTAGTAATTATATAGAAGAATTTGTGGAAAGTTCGGACGGCGACGACAACGACGATGAAAGAGAAGATACAAAGCTTTATTGCTTCGGTAAAAGCCAAAAAGTCATGCTCTCCGAACCTCAGGTAGAAAAGCTTCTGGAAGTGCTCAGCCTTGATGAATTCAATTTTTATCTCGATAAGCTGGGCAGATTCATAACAGAAAAAAACGCCTCGGTTAAAAACCATTATGAGACTATTCTCAAATGGGTCAGAGAAGATAGGGCGGTGTAAAAGGGGCGCAAAGATAGGAGTCTTATTTCGTGAACGAAAGTTACATAAATTTTTTAAAAAGCAAAATTGAGGTTGCGCCTGTATCAGGGTTCGACATTGAAGCGGATGAAGTAAATCCCGCTCTTAAATCTCATCAAAGGGACGCTGTTATATGGGCGATAAAAGGAGGCCGCAGAGCACTGTTTGAAAGCTTCGGCCTTGGAAAGACAGCTCAGCAGCTGGAATATTGCCGGATTGTTACTGAACACGAAGGCGGTAAAGCACTTATTGTGTGTCCTTTAGGTGTTAAACAAGAATTTAAGCATGATGCAGTAAATCTTCTTGGGTGGGATGCGGCGCCGGAATATGTCACCAATATGGAGGAAGCTAAAAACGCACAAACGTCAATAGTGATTACAAATTATGAGCGGGTCCGTGACGGTGATATAGATCCTAAGGAGTTTGTAGCAACTTCCCTTGATGAAGCGTCAGTTCTCCGTTCATTCGGCAGCAAGACATACCAAACTTTTCTCGATAAATTCAAGGGAGTTAAATATAAGCTTGTTTCAACGGCCACGCCTTCACCGAATAAATATAAAGAGCTTATTCACTATGCAGGTTATCTTGAGAAAAATATAGGTTTAACCTGGGATATCGGTCACTGTGAGGCGGCGGGAAATATTGATGAAAAGTTTATGCTGAAGAATACAGAAAATCTTTATCATATGCACGTTCACGACGCTTTTGAGAAAAAAGACCATTTGCCTTTGGGTAAAGGCAGAGTAAATCTGCATGAAAGACTGAAAACTGCCGAAAAAGCAGGATGCCGATGTGTAGTGGAGGTTAAAACCTCTGATGCACTTTGTGATTCAGTTCATTGGCTCAAAGAAAATAAATATATGAAATGAGGGAAAATTATGGCAAAGTATGAAGTCACATTAAAGGGAACATGTCAGGAGGTTCTGTCGGTAGTTGAGGATGCCGTCAGCAACAGTATTTCCGCTACCTGTGAGGATTCCAGCGATTACTGTGTTGGCGATGTTAAATGTGCAGTAAGAGTTTACGAGCGTTACAGCTGGAGTGGCAGTAACCGTGTAAGCCTTAACGTGACAGTCCTCGAGCATGATGGCGAAGTGTTTTTGACAGCCATAACTTCCGGTGGCAGTCAGGCGATGTTTTTCAAAATGAATACAATTGGTGAAGAAGTATTCCTTGGTGAAATTTCTGCGGCTATTGAAAATTATATGTCTGGCAAAGACTGATAATAAAAGTTGGTATAGAATCTTTTACAAATATTCATAGAAAAAATAAACCGGTATGGTCTATTGCCATACCGGTTTGTGTGTTTTTAAGCATTTACCGCTTCGCTTTGCAAATTTGTTTCCTCGGTCGCAGGAGGATTGTTCTTTTTGATTTTCCTGAGAAAAACAATGAAACAAATAAGATGTGCCGCAAATGTTATTCCCCATGTGACGGGATAAGAAATATACAATGTAGTAAGGGTTCTGTTAAGTGCAAAAATAGTATAAATCCAAACTATTCTCAGTCCGCAGGCGCCTACTAGAGAAACAACAGTGGGAACAACTGAATAACCTAAACCTCTGATTGATCCGCAACATACGTCCATCATTCCGCATAGGTAATATGTGAGGCAAACTACTGCCATACGGCTGATTCCGTATTCGATAACCTGTGCATCTTTTGAGTATATACCAAGAAGCTCATGTCCGAACAGGAATGCTCCGCCGCCCAGAACAGCTCCGATAACGAATACCATTACAAGGCTTCTTATAAGAATCGGTACAATACGGTTATACTTTTTGGCGCCCATATTCTGGCTTGTAAAGCTCAGGGATGCCTGATAAAGTGAGTTCATTGAGGTGTATACAAAACCTTCAATATTTGAAGCAGCGGTGTTTCCTGCCACTGCTATGGAACCGAAAGAGTTAATGGAAGACTGAATAAGTACGTTTGATATTGAGAAAACAGCGCCCTGAACTCCGGCGGGAAGACCTACTTTGACGATTTCGATAAGCTTTTCCTTATGTATCTTAAGCTGCTTTAAATAAAGCTTATAGTTTCCGGGGCTCTTTATAAGACACAAAACGACGAGTATCGCTGAAACAAACTGAGAAATAATAGTTGCAATTGCAACGCCTGAAACTCCCATTTCAAATACAATAACAAAGAAAAGATTAAGTGCGACGTTTATCAGTCCTGAAATAGTCAGGAAGAAAAGAGGACGCTTAGTATCTCCTACGGCACGCAGAATAGCAGCTCCAAAGTTATAAACCATAAGCGAAGGCATGCCGCAGAAAATAATTCTCATATAAAGAACGGACTGATCAATAACGTTTTCAGGTGTTCCGGTAAGAAGTAATAAAGGTCTTGCAAGAGCAATTCCTGCAAAGATAAGAAAAACACCTGAAATAAAACTCAGAAGCACAGAAGTGTGAACTACATCGCTTACGTTTTTCCAGTCCTGAGCTCCGTAGTATCTTGCCATAACAACGCTGCTTCCGATAGAAAGTCCGATAAATATATTGACTATAAGGTTGTTGAGGGCACTTGTTGCGCCGACGGCAGCCAGTGCATCGCTGCCGGTGTAACGACCTACTACAATTATGTCGGCGGCATTAAAAAGCAACTGTAAAACACCTGAAAGCATAAGTGGAATGGCGAACTGAATGAGCTTTCCTAAAATTGGTCCGTTGCACATATCAATCTCATAATTGCGCTTCATTTTTTTACTCCCTCCCATAATAATTATAAAGCTGTCTGTATATTTTATATCTCTTTTATTTTTATTACAACAATTTATCAGTTTTTTGTTCGATTATATAAAAAAGCATGGGAGAGTCCATGAGGTTTTGACGTTTAGCAAAGAAAAGCGTAAATATTAATATAGAAAGTAATTAATACTAAAATAATCACATGTAGTGCCTGCCTTGAAAAAGGTAAAGATTATAAGTATAATGAAAGGCAGCTAAAAACGGAGGTGCATATAAATGGATGTTGAAAAAATTACAGAACTTCTGTCCTGTGAGAAAGGCGTGTCCGGCAGGGAGGAAGAACTGCATTCTGTTTTAAGAGATTTACTTTCTGAAAACGGAGAAATCTCAACAGACGGCATGGGCAATTTTTTCTGTACAATAAATAAAGGCGCCGAGGGCAGACGTATGCTTCTCGATGCCCATATAGATAAAATAGGACTGATAGTAAAATATATTGATGAAAACGGATTCGTAAAATGCGATTCCTGCGGAGGAATGGATTGGCGTGTTCTCTCCGGTGAAGAAGTTGTCATAATGGGCAAAGACCCCGTTAAAGGTATTATATGCAGTATTCCGCCTCATCTTTCTTCGGGTGATGAAAGCAAGGCTCTCGACAGTGATTCGCTGTACATTGATACGGGATTCAGTGGCAAAAATTTAAAGAAAAAAGTTTCTCTCGGTGATCGTGTATTAGTTGAGAAACCCTTTGCAAAGCTTCTTTCAGGATGCATTACAGCTCCCGCTCTCGATAACCGAGCCGGTGCTGCGGCGATAATTGCCGCTTTAAAGCTTCTCTGCGAAAGAGGATATAAAGGAGAAGTTATCTGTGCTTTAACCGTTCAGGAAGAAGTAGGTACAAGAGGAGCGGGCCCTGCCGTATTTAAAATGAAACCGGATGAAGCAATTGTAGTCGACGTAAGCTTTGCACTTTCACCGGGACTTAAAAATGAAGAATGCGGAAAACTCGGTAAAGGTCCTATGATAGGTGTATCTCCGACTCTTGATGAAAATATTACAAACACTCTTATAAAGGTGTGCGAAGAAGAGAATATCCCGTTCCAGCGAGAGGTAATGGGAGAAAGAACGGGAACAAACGCTGATGTTATCAGTATAAATTCAGGAGGAATAAAAACAGGACTTGTATCAGTACCTCTCAGATATATGCACACTGCTGACGAGGTTGTGGATACAGCGGACATTGAAAATACCGCAAAGCTCTTGGCATGTTATATTGAGAAAGGAGGCTGCTATGATGACTGAATTGCTTAAAAATCTTTGTAATGCAAATGGTATTTCCGGCAGAGAAGATGAAGTAAGAAAACTGATTCTTTCTGAAATAGAGCCTTTTGCTCAGTGCAAGGTAGATGCTTTGGGTAATATAATTGCCTTTAAAAAGGGAAAAAATGCGGCAGCTTCAAAAGTGATCCTTGCTGCCCATATGGATGAAGTAGGATTTATGGTAAACTACATTACCGAAAGCGGATATGTAAAGATTGCTCCGGTGGGAGGAATTGACCAGCGTGTAGTTTACGGCAGAAGAGTGATTATAGGTAAAAACAAAATAACCGGTGTAATCGGTGCCAAGGCTGTTCATCTTCTCAGCGGAGATGAAAGAAATAAAGTCCCGGATTTTTCAGAAATGTATGTGGATATCGGAGCTGAAAGCCGTGAAGAAGCGGAAAAATATGTAAGCCTTGGCGACAGTGTTTATTTTGATTCTGATATTTATCCTTTTGGTGACGGATTTATTAAAGGCAAAGCTATTGATGACAGAGCGGGATGTGCTATATTAATTGACATGATAAAGCAGGAACAGCCCTATGATTTGTATTTTGTCTTTACCGTTCAGGAGGAAGTAGGTACAAGAGGAGCTAAGGCAGCTGCATTTTCTTTAATGCCGGATAAAGCGATTGTTGTTGAAACCACTACCGCTGCGGATATTGCTGGAGTCAGCGGAGAAAAAAGAGTCTGCGAGCTTGGCAAAGGTCCCGTTGTGTCCTTTATGGACAGAGGCATAGTTTATGACAGCGAACTTTATTCTCTGGCTTTTAATATCGCTGAAAGAGAAAATATCCCCTGTCAGACAAAAACTCTTGTAGCGGGCGGAAATGACAGTGCAGTTATTCATGTAAGCGGAAGCGGTGTTAAAACAGTTGCAGTATCTCTGCCTTGCCGTTATCTTCATTCGCCGTCCTGTGTTATTTATGAAAAGGACTATGAAGACGCAAAGAAGCTGATACCTCTTCTTGCCGGGGAGATGGCGTCTTGCTGAAACTGCTGGAAAGTGAAATAAAACTGCCTTTACCGTTAAGTCCCATGGTCATAGAAATCGAAGTCCTTGTGAAAACCTACGGCTTTAACACATCTTTCGCTTTATTTTGGATTCAGGAGCTTGACGGCAAAATTACTGCGGCTGTTTCGAAGGTTGATTCCCATGTAATCGTTGCGGCAGAATACGGTTTTGATTCACAGGAGCTGAAAGAATTTTTAACTGTTATCGGTTTTTCTTCACTTTTGGGAGAAAGACAGGTTTTAGAGGATTTAGGCTTTAAAATTTCTGAAAAAGGCTTTATAATGAAATACAAACCCACAATAAGCTCAGATGAAAACAGTTCGCTTTTGACTCTCAACTGTGAACCGCCTTACAGGAAGATATATAATCTTCTGAAAGAGCCTGATGCTTTTGGTGAAAGTATTCCATCTTATGAAGACTGGCTCTGTGATTTGTCCGGTAGAGTGCGAAACAACTGTGCACGGGTTTTGTTCCGTGAAAAGGAAGATAAATGTATTTCCTGCGGAATGTTCACCTTTGAAAGTGATCGTGGAGCAGTTATCGGCGCAGTAGCAACACATAAGGATTTTCGCAGTAAAGGCTACGCATCAGATATTGTAAAAGAACTGTGTGCAGCTGCAAAATCGGAAAACAAAGATGTTTTTCTTATGTGCAGAGAAGATAAGGTATCTTTTTATAAAAAACTTGAATTTAAAATTACGGGAGAATTTTTTCTTTGTTTGGGAGTATATAATGAATAACTTTTTTAAATTTGACAAAAAAATAATTGAGGCTTCTGAAAAGGCAATGGAGCAATCAGAAAAAGCCTTTAAAAGAATAGACAGCATAACCGAATATAATCAGCAAAAGGTTCTTGCCGCCTTTATTGATAATAAGGTTAGTGAAAACCATTTGGGTATTTCCACCGGTTACGGTTATGGAGATCCGGGAAGAGAAACCCTTGATAAAGTTGTTGCTCAGGTTTTCGGCGGTGAAGATGCAGTGATTCGTCATACCTTTACCTGCGGTACTCATACCCTTGCAACGGCACTTTTCGGAATACTTCGCCCTGGAGATACAATGCTCTGTGCTACGGGGCTTCCATATGATACAATTCAGCCTGCAATAGGTATAACGGGTACTCCCGGTCAGGGTTCCTTGAAGGATTTAGGCGTAAAATATGTTCAGGCTGATTTAGATGAGAACGGCGAACCCGATATTGAAAAGATCGTATCTCTCATAGATAGCTCAGTTAAGATGGTATATATCCAGCGTTCAAGAGGATACAGTCTGCGTCCGAGTTTATCTGTTGCTAAAATCGGAGAGATAGCAAAAGCTGTAAAGGCAGTTAGCGGCGCTGTAATAATGGTAGATAACTGCTATGGTGAGTTTGTTGAAGAAACTGAGCCTCTTCAGGTTGGCGCAGATCTTATTGCAGGTTCACTTATAAAGAATCCCGGCGGCGGAATAGCTCCCTGCGGAGGATATATAGCCGGTAAAAAGGAATATGTTGAGCTTTGTACATACCGCATGACTACTCCGGGTCTCGGCAGAGAAGTTGGAGCTACTCTCGGACAAAACCGCAATCTGTTTATGGGATTTTTCTCAGCTCCTCATGTTACAGGAGAAGCCCTTAAAACAGCTGAGTTTACAGCTTCTCTTTTCAGCATTTTAGGCTATGATGTAACTCCGAAGCCCGGTGAAGTAAGGGCGGATATAATTCAAAGTGTACTGCTTAAAAACGAAGAAGCACTTGTTGCCTTTTGTCAGGGAATGCAGAAAGGTGCTCCTGTTGATTCATACGTAACTCCCGAACCGTGGGATATGCCCGGCTATGACAGTAAGGTTATTATGGCGGCAGGTGCATTTACATTAGGTTCTTCAATTGAACTTTCTGCGGATGCGCCTCTTCGTGAGCCTTATGCAGCATGGATGCAGGGAGGACTTAATTTCCACAGCGGAAAGACAGGAGTAATGCTTGCCGCTCAGGCAATGTTTGAAAAAGGACTTATCCGTTAAGGGGGAACAGCCATGTACGAGTTTGACGGAATTAAACCACAGGCGCTTTTTCTCCTTGCAGATAATAAATTCAATGACAGTAAGCCTTTTTATGAGGAACATAAAGCCGAAATCAATCGTCTTGCCGTAAAGCCCATGCGTCAGATAGGCGTACTCCTTTCGGATGATATGGCGTCACTTGACGATAAAATGGTTTTAAATCCTGTAAGAATGGTTTCAAGGATAAGGCGTGATACAAGGTTTTCCAAGAATAAAGCGCTTTACAGGGATAATATATGGATTATGTTTATGCGTTCAAAGCAGGATTATAAATATCTGCCCTGTATGTGGTTTGAGGTAACCCAGCAGTATTATTCCAGCGGAATTGCCTTTTTCAGATCCATTCCGTTTCTTATGGATATTTACCGCAAGGAAATAGCGGAACATCCAGATAAATTTGAAAAAGCGGTAAAAAGCGCAGAAAAAGCAGGATATGTATTTTCGGCAGACTCTTATGCAAGAGAAAAGCCCGGTATCTGTCCTGAAAAGCTTAAAGGTTACTATAACGCAAAGGACTGTTTCTTTATAAAGAGAAGTAAAAATTTTGAAGTTATAGGCGACGACAGAATAATAGATGAGCTTAAACAGGGATTCAAAGCGCTGAGTCCTTTATATAAATTCCTGCTTCGTGCTTCGGAGCGGGCAGAACAGGAGGAAAATTATGGCAGCAGATAAGTTTTGGTCACATTTTAAAAGCGGAACAGATATTAGAGGTGTAGCTGTTGACGGTGTAGGGGGAGAACCTCTTGATTTGACCGATGAGGTAATAGAAAAGATAACAAAGGCGTTTGCATGTTTTATCTACGAAAAAGCGGGAAAGAACGGCTTAAATGTAGCAGTGGGACATGACTCAAGAATATCTGCTGAGCGTATTAAGGCAGCAGTAATAAAGGCGTTGGTAAAAAGCGGTATGAATGTTACAGACTGCGGACTTTCTTCCACCCCTGCAATGTTCATGACAACGGTTGATCTTGGATGCGACGCATCAATTCAGATAACAGCAAGCCATCATCCCTATCACAGAAACGGACTTAAATTTTTCCTTCCTACCGGGGGACTTGAAGGTAAGGACATTTCCGTACTTCTCGATTACACAGAGAGAGAACATTTTATAATTTCCTCAAAAGAGGGAACAGTTAAAACAGAAAACTACATGAAGCGTTACAGCGAAAATCTCTGTGAAATGATTAAAAAGGGTGTAAATGCGGAGGATTACGAGCATCCTCTTAAGGGATACAAAATTGTGGTTGACGCAGGTAACGGAGCCGGCGGATTTTATGCTGAAAACGTTCTCAAGGTACTCGGTGCAGATACTGATGGAAGCCGCTATCTTGAGCCTGACGGAATGTTCCCAAATCATATTCCAAACCCTGAAAACGAAAAGGCAATGGAATCAATTTGTGAAGCTGTTAAGGAAAGCAATGCCGATTTCGGTGTTATTTTTGATACTGATGTAGACAGAGCGGGATGCGTTGACAGCTTCGGAAATGAGATAAACCGCAACAAACTTATTGCTTTAGCTTCTGCAATCGCTCTTGAGGGTAATGAAGGCGGTACAATAGTTACCGACTCTGTAACCTCTTCAGGACTTAAAGAGTTTATTGAGAAAGACTTAGGCGGAGTACATCACCGTTTCAAGAGAGGTTATAAAAACGTCATAAATGAGTCTATAAGACTTAATAATGAAGGAATAAATTCACCCCTTGCCATTGAAACATCCGGTCATGCTGCTTTAAGAGAAAACTATTTCCTTGATGACGGAGCATATCTTATAACTAAAATTATCATAAAACTTGCTCGTCTTGGAAAAGAGGGCAAAACACTTACAGAGCTTACTGCTGCTCTCAAAGAGCCCGTTGAAAGCAAAGAGATAAGAATGAAAATTCTTGAGGAAGATTTTGCTGCTTGCGGTAACAGGATAATAAATGAGCTCGAAAAGTATGCTGAAAGTAAGTCTGATTGGCATATTGCCGACGATAACCGTGAGGGAATCAGAGTTTCATTTGATAAAGAAAACGGTGACGGATGGTTCCTGCTGCGTCTTAGCGTACACGATCCGATTATGCCCCTTAATATCGAAAGCGACAGTGTAGGCGGTGTTAAGAAAATAGCTGGAAAGCTTTATGAGTTCCTTAAAAACGTACAGGGATTGGATATTTCACCCGTTGAAAGTTCACTGAATTAAATTTAATAACAATATGAAAAAACAGTCGTCTTGAAAACAAGGCGGCTGTTTCTTAATGATATGCTTGCACAATAGAATATATTTGTGTAAATTAATTAGCTAAAATAAAAATTGTCGAATTTTGTAGAAATATTGTCACACTTCTCTATTTCTTTTCGTTTATATATATAGGGAGTTAAAATTGTTTAACGAAACTGAAAGAGGGAGAAAAATGCTTAAAAGAACACTTAGTTTTTTAATGTGCCTTGTAATGTTCATGTCTTTTAACACTATTGCTTTTGCAGCTGAAAGCGAACCTGAAAGTCAGCCTGGAGTTCAGCCTTATTATACTCTTATTGACCATACATCTTCATGGATAAGAGGTGAAGATGGTGGCAAAGTAAGCTGTTTCTCATATGCATGGGGAATAGAAGGTCTTGCTACTAAAACAGGTATTGATGTATATCTTCAGAAGAAAGTTCTTTTATGGTGGTCAAATACCGATTATGAATGGCATACCCTTGCTCCCGGTGACTATGCTGAAATAAAAGCTTACTATTACCAGCTTCCGTCAAAGGGAACATACCGTGTAAAATCAGTCATTACTGTTTATTCAGGCAGCCAGAAGGAGTCAACAACAACATACAGTCAGCAGTATACTTACGGCGGATAAGTTTTTAATCAATAAAAAATTTATATTGCTATATACTGCGCAGGACACAAAACTCCCTTGTCCTGCGCCTTTTCTTTTTACATACATAATTTGTAAAAAATTTTTTTAAATATTGTTACGCTCATTTAGACGATTTTCCTTGAAGTGAAAAACTCCATATTGTATAATAATATTACGAAATTATAAAATAATGAGGAGGTCTTTTCGGATGCCTTGTAACTGCAACTCAACAAACGATGTAAAGATGCAGCAGCTTCAGGCTGTTTTGGATCATTACAAGGAGGTGCCCGGAAGTCTTATAACTATTCTTCAAAAGACTCAGGACATCTACGGTTATCTCCCTGCTGAGATAATTATGCACATTTCGAAAGAAACTAAAATCAAACCTGCAAAAATTGTAGGTGTAGCTACTTTCTATGCTCAGTTCAGATTTGAACCTGTTGGCAAATATCTCATAATGCTTTGCCAGGGAACAGCTTGCCATGTAAATGGTTCTGAGCGTATTGCTGAGACTATTGAGCAGGAACTGGGCATAAAAGACGGCGAAACAACCAAGGATGGACTTTTTACTCTTAAAAATGTTGCCTGCCTTGGATGCTGCAGTCTTTCTCCGGTAATGATGATAAATGATGAAACTTACGGCACACTTACCCCTGAAAAGGTAAGAAAAATTTTAGCCGAGCTTAAAGCAAAGGGGGAAGAGGAATGAAAATAGTTGTAGGACAGGGAAGCTGTGGTATTGCAGCGGGAGCCGGTAAAGTTTACGAGGCTCTTGAAAACGCAGTCAAAGCAAAAAACAGCTCTGCAAATCTTACAATAACAGGCTGTATAGGTATGTGTTACCTTGAGCCCATTGTAGATATTTATGAAAATGACGGTACTCTTCACCGTTTTGTAAAGGTTGACGCATCTAAGGCAGAGGCTCTTGTTGATGCTGCTGATACAGGAGATTTTTCTGCTGTTTCCGATATTGCTATAACAGATGATGATAAAGCATTCCTTGACAAGCAGACAAGAATTGCCCTTCGTCACTGTGGTGTTATCAATCCTGAGGATATCGAGGATTACATCGGCGACGACGGTTATCAGGGCCTCAAAAAAGTAGTCTGCGAAATGACTCCCGAAGAGGTTATTGAGGAAATCAAAGTTTCAGGTCTTGCCGGACGTGGTGGCGCAGGTTTCCCCACATGGTTTAAATGGAATGCCGCAAGAAACTCAAAGGGTGATAAGAAATATCTTATCTGTAATGCCGACGAAGGCGACCCGGGTGCATTCATGGATAGAGCCGTTATCGAAGGCGATCCCCATAACCTTATTGAAGGTATGCTTATCGGTGCTTATGCAATCGGTGCAAGCGAAGCTGTTGTATATGTCCGTGCTGAGTATCCTCTTGCAATTAAACGTCTTGAAAATGCTATGAAGCAGGCAAGGGAAAAAGGCTATCTCGGTGAAAATATTCTCGGTACAGGATTCTCCTGTGATATGAGAATCAAGGCCGGAGCCGGTGCTTTCGTCTGCGGTGAGGAAACAGCTCTTATTGAGTCCCTTGAGGGACAGAGAGGTATGCCCAGACTTAAACCTCCTTTCCCGGCAGAAAGCGGATATTGGCACAAGCCTTCAAATATCAATAACGTCGAAACCTTTGCAAACGTTGCATGGATTATTATTAACGGAGGCAGTGCTTTTGCTGCAATGGGAACTCCCAACAGTAAGGGTACAAAGGTTTTCGCTCTTACAGGTAAAATCAACAGAGGCGGACTTGTTGAAATCCCCATGGGTAAAACTCTCCGTGACGTAATTTTTGATATCGGTGGAGGAATCCGTGACGGCAAAGAATTCAAGGCTGTTCAGATGGGTGGACCTTCCGGCGGATGTATTCCCGCATCACTTCTCGATACAGTTATCGATTACCGTGAACTTGCCGCAACAGGTGCAATCATGGGTTCCGGCGGAATGGTTGTTATGGATGAAAGCACCTGCATGGTAGGTATGGCTAAATTCTTCCTTGACTTTACCGCTAAAGAGTCCTGCGGAAAGTGCGTTCACTGCCGTCTCGGTACAAAGAGAATGCTTGAAATTCTCACAAGAATCGTAAACGGTGAAGGCAAGCAGGGTGACGTAGAGCTTCTTGAAGAGCTTTGTTACAGCATTAAGGATGGCGCTCTTTGCGGACTCGGACAAACTGCTCCTAACCCTGTTCTTACTGCAATCAAGTATTTCCGCAGCGAATACGAAGCACATATCGAAGAGAAAAAATGTCCCTCACATGAGTGCGTTTCTCTTCTCACATATTCAATTGATGCCGACAGATGTAAAGGCTGCACACTCTGTGCTAAGAAGTGCCCCGTGGGAGCAATTTCCGGTGAGCTCAAATCAGCTCACAAGATTGACCCCGAGGTATGTATCAAGTGCGGACAGTGTAAGAGCGTTTGCCGATTCGGTGCAGTTGACGTTGATTAAAGGAGGAGAAGCAAATGTCATTTGTCACAGTTAATATAGACGGATATGAAGTATCCGTACCTGCCGGCAGCACTATTCTTGAAGCTGCTGAAGCAGCAGGAATAAAAATCCCTACACTTTGCTATGATAAGAGAGTCGCTCTTTACGGAGCATGCGGTCTTTGTACAGTTGAAGCTGAGGGAATACCGAAGCTTCTCAGAGCCTGCTCCTCTAAGGTCAGCGACGGAATGGTTATCCATACCGATACAGAAAGAGTCAAGGGTTCCAGAAAAGTCGCTCTTGAACTTCTTATAACCGACCATGACGGCGACTGCGTGGGTCCCTGTTCACTTGCTTGTCCTGCCGGAACTGACTGTCAGGGATATGTTGGACTTATCGGAAACGGTGAGTATAAAGAGGCGGTAAAGCTTATTAAAGAAAAGCTTCCTCTTCCCGCATCAATTGGACGCATCTGTCCTCATCCCTGTGAGACAGCATGCCGCAGACAGCTTGTTGAAGAGCCAATTTCTATTGCATGGCTTAAGAGCTTTGTAGCTGATAAGGATCTTAAATCAGACGATAAATATATGCCTGAGATAGCGCCTTCAACAGGAAAGAAAGTTGCCGTAATCGGCGGCGGCCCTGCCGGTCTTACAGCTGCATATTTCCTTACCGTAAACGGACACGCTGTAACAGTGTTCGATAAAATGCCTAAAATGGGCGGTATGCTTCGCTACGGCATTCCTCAGTACAGACTTCCTAAAGAAGTTCTTGACCTTGAGGTTAAGTCAATTGAGGATATGGGCGTTAAGCTTGTAAATAATTTTGAAATCGGCAAGGACGGCACTTTTGCTTCAATCAGAGCCGAATATGACGCTGTACTTGTAACAATCGGCGCATGGAGCGCAAGCTTTATGGGCGTTAAGGGCGAGGATATTAAGGGCGTTCTCGGCGGAATTGACTTCCTTCGTGACGTTATTCTCGGTCAGCCTGCCGATATCGGCAAAAAGGTAGCAGTTGTCGGTGGCGGCAATACAGCAATGGATGCCTGCCGTACAGCAGTACGTCTCGGAGCAGAGGAAGTATATGTAATTTACAGACGTACAAGGGATGAAATGCCTGCTGAGGATGTTGAAATCACAGAGGCACAGGAAGAGGGAGTAATCTTCAAATTCCTTACAAATCCCGTTGAGATAATCGGCGAAGACGGCA
>UQGM01000036.1 GCA_900540535.1 uncultured Oscillospiraceae bacterium
TCTGCGTTCCTGCATCAAATCCAAGATAATAATTCATTTTGTTTTCCTCCATTCAAATTTTAAAAAATAATAATAACTTATTCTGCTGCTGTTTCGCCCTGAGCTTCTGCAATCTGTTTTACGACACGAGCAAAGTTCGTGATTGGTGACTGCAGGCTTCCAAGCAACTTGGAAAGGAGTTCGTCTCTTGAAGGGATCTTAGCAAGTTCAGAGATTCCTGCAACATCATATGCTGTTCCTTCAACTACACCGCCTTTAAGTTCAAGTGCCGGAGCATCCTGAGCAAATTTGTAAAGGATTCTTGCCGGTGCTGTAGCGTCATCTTTTGAGATTGCGATAGCACTAGGTCCTTCCAAACATCCATCAAGGGCTGCAAAATCAGTTCCCTCGAAAGCTCTCTTCATCATTGTATTCTTGTATACTTTATAAACTACACCTGCTTCTCTGAGCTGCTTACGAAGCTCTGTATCCTGAGCAACTGTAAGTCCACGGTGGTCAACAAGACCCTTGTTCCTGATGTAATAACTTATGATGTTGATGATGCAGAAAAGGAACTCGGAGATAAGGATTTAAAACTGATAATTGGCGATAAAAGAAACGATGAGAAAATTAAAGAAAATACGGTGCTTTTACAGGATCCTGATGCAGGCAATATGATAGGTATAGGTAGTTTTATTAAGGTGACTATAAGTGCCGGAGCAACAAAAGAATATGTAATAGATGTAAAAGATTACACTCTTGATCTTGCGAAAAAAGAGCTTGAGGCATTGGGATTTACAGTTGAAACAAAAGAGGAATATAACAGCGATATAGCACCCGGAGCAGTAATCAGTCAAAGTGTGCAAGAGGGAGAAGCTCTTTCAAAAGGTTCTGTAATCACCCTGGTTATAAGTAAGGGAGATAAGAATGCCCAAACGGGTAATCCTATTACAATTCCTAATATTACAGGAACTCAATTTGAAGAAGCAAAGGCGAACTTAAAAAAACAATCGCTATATGTTGCAATAAACGAACTTGTGTACAGTGATACTCTTCCGAAAGGGCAGATAGTAGGGCAAACTCCAGTAGGCGGTGAAAGCGGAAAGAGTGGGGACGTAATTAAAGTTGCTGTAAATATGGGTTCAAAGCAAGTTTATATGCCTGATGTTACATATAGAACAGAAGAAGAGGCTGTTGAATTGCTTGAATCTCATGGGTTAAGTGTAAAAGTAGAACGTGTGGAAAATAAAGACGTTGCAGCAGGAACAGTTTTTAAACAAAGTGTAGCTGCCGGTCAGAAAATAGATTCCACATCTACTATAATAATTACTGTAAGTAATGGTTATACGGTTTCTGTTCCCAATGTTACAGGTATGGAACTTGAAAAAGCCCAAGAAACGCTTATGCAGGCAGGAGTCGCAAGTACTGTAACTTATCAGAAAAGTACATCTGTGCCTAAAGATCATGTCATTTCTCAGAGTATAGCTTCCGGAACAAAGGTGAATCAGGGTACTAACGTAAATCTTGTTATAAGTACAGGTAATGAGGAAGCACCTCAAACAAAGGAAGAGCTTGCTGGTATTTCTATAAACAGTACGCCAAATAAGAAAATATATTATATAGGTGATGAACAGTCCTTAAGCGGACTTTCAGTTATTGCAACTTACAGTAATGGAGTACAGACAGACATTACTTCAAAATGTACCTTTACCGGTTTTGATTCCTTAAGTGCAGGAACCAAGACCATAACCGCTAAATATACGGAAAATGGAGTTAGCAGAACTGCAAGTTTTGCAGTAACTGTAAAAGTTCCGGAAGTAAGTATAAACAGAAATAATCTCACGATTTCGGACAAGTCAAGTGTTACTTTGTCAGCGGAGACGAGTCCATCAGGACAAAGTGTAAGCTGGAAAAGCTCCAATCCTGCTGTTGCAACAGTAAGCGGTGGAATGGTTAAAGGCGTAAAAGAGGGTAGAGCTGAAATTACTGCCTCAATTAGTTATAATGGTAAAGTTTATACAAGTCAAAGCTGTACCGTTGATGTTTTAGCAACAGAAATTCCTGTTTCAGGAATTACATTAAATCAGTCGTCAAAGACTTTAGAAACCGGTGACAGCTTCAGACTCAATGCAACTGTTCTTCCCACTAATGCGACTAATCAAAATGTAAGCTGGTCCAGCAGTAATCCGTCAGTTGCATCTGTAAGCGGAGGAACTGTAACAGCCAAAACAGCCGGAACTACTGTAATAACTGCAAAAGCCGGTTCTTATACAGCTAAATGTACAGTTACAGTCAATGTTAAGAAAGTAACTGTTCCAAATATTAAGGGAGATAGTTGGAATGAGGCGTATACTACACTTAAAAATGCTGGGTTAAATCCAGTACGTGTATATTGTTATAGTTCCACCTATAGTTCAGGTTTAGCTGCGTATCAGTCTGTAGGTGCAGGTAATAAGGTTGTACCTGGTACTACTGTAAATGTTGCCATAAGCAAAGGCGATGCAAATAATGCTTGGAGCGGTTGGTCTACTTCAAAACCAAGTAGTTCTTATGAATCAAAAAGCGGAACACAGTATAGATACAGAACAAGAACGTCTGAGCAGGTTGCTGTATACGGAAGTTGGGGCGCAACGCAATGGTACACAAGTCAGCAGTCCACCAGTGATACAGTTCAGTATGTCGGTTCACGTCAGGTAGAAACTCAGAAGCATTATAAAACTCAATATCGATATTCCCATTGGACTAATGGAGAACGCTCGTATCCTACTTGGTCCAGCGGAACCAGTCAGCACTTTACTGATTGGAGCGATAACAGAAAAATTGCAAGAGGTTCTACTGCATGGCAAGGTGGAAGTTATACAAGGTACGGTGATACAAGTAATGTATGGGGATATTGCGGTTCGTGTGGCAGAAGCTATTTCCCGTGGTACAACGAGGAGACGCGTCAGGTTTACACTTACAGCGACTATCGCACAGAATATGGTTATCAAACCAGATCTAAGAGCTATGAAACCCAATATTCCGACTGGGGCAGCTGGAGCAGCTGGAGCTTTTCCAGTGCGAGCAGTTCCTCTACAAAAGATGTTGAAACCAGGACTGTATATAGTTATCGAGAAAAGCTTCCCACATATAATTAATGCTTAAAGTTTTTTAAATTTAAATAACGGATACCCTGATAAAATCTTTTCCGGGTATCCGTTATAAGAAAATGAAAAACATAATTGTAAAAAGTAAAATATTTATTGAATTTTAAAGAGTTTAGGGGTAGAAAAATGAAAGCAAAAAGATGCGAAAAATGTAAGTCGTATTATAATTCTGATAGATATACAGTATGCCCACATTGCAATACGCCCTCTGATGCAAGTGATAAAGCAAAGAGTATTTCTGATAATAGTCCCTCTGAAGGGAAAAAGAAGAGTGATAAAAATGGCTTTTTTGAAATTATTCCGAAATATATACCAATACATAAAGGGGCAAAAGAAGAAAGAAATTTTGAAAAATCAGATGTAACAGATGGAAACGACGGCCTTTCAGAGAGGCAAGAAGTCAAAGTAGAAGATGAGAAGAAATATTTAAAACCAGAGCCAATAAAAAAGGACGATTTTTCAAAAGAGAGGAATATGCCGTTGGAGGATATAAGAGATAAAAGCGATAAGATATCCTCTGATGATGTTGATAAAAAGAATGATGCTGATGAAAAAGAGACAAAAGGAAGCCTTGCACAAGCTGTTGCGGAAACAAATCCTGTAGCAGATATGGTTACGGTAGCACGCTACAATTTTTCAGATGAAATTAATCCGGTAGTAGGTTGGTTAATTGCGGTTAAAGGAGAATATAAGGGAAGCGCTTTTATTTTAAATTCAGGTAACAATAACATCGGACGTTCTTTAACAAATGCTGTAGCTTTGGCAAAAGAGAGAACAGTTTCAAGAGAACGTCATGCATCTATTATATTTGATCCTGATAACAATAAGTTTTTTATAAAGCCAGGTGAGAGCAGCGGCTTGACTTACGTTAATAATGAACTGCTGTTGAGTGTCCGTGAACTTAACAGTTGGGATAAAATTAGATTAGGCGCAGTTGAATTTGTATTTGTACCCCTTTGTTCTGAGTGTTTTTCTTGGGATGAATATTCAGAAGATTAAAATCAATTGAGGTGAATAATATGATAAGGTGTGACGGATGTTTTAAAGAGTACGATGAAAAATATGAGCTTTGCCCCCATTGCGGGCACATCCCGGGTGATAATGCTCAGGACGCTTTTCAGCTCCCTATTGGTTCTGTACTTTTAGATAGATATGTACTTGGAAATGTATTAGGCTTTGGAGGATTTGGTATTACTTATAAGGCGTGGGATAAAAAACTTGAAACTGTAGTTGCAATAAAAGAATATTATCCCACGAAATTAGTCAACCGTATTCCAGGTTCTTCTAAAATAGTAATTTTAAACGGAAATACAAATAAAGTATTTAAACATGGACTGCAAACTTTTCTCAATGAAGCAAAAAACATGTGCAAATTCAGTACACATAAATATGTAGTTAATGTTTTTGATTATTTTGAGGAAAACAACACAGCTTATATAGTTATGGAGTTTTTGGATGGCTGCGAGCTGAAAGACTATATGCAAAGTCATTCTAATAAGATCAGCGTGGAGAGAAGTTTGGAAATTATAGAAGCTGTATGTCATGGATTATCAGATGTACATAAGCAAAAAATAATTCACAGAGATATAAGTCCGGATAATATTTATATTTGCAAAAACGGAGATATTAAACTTCTGGATTTTGGCGCAGCCAGATTTTCTGCCGAAGAGGAGGAAAAGGATTATTCTGTAATTATTAAGCCGGGTTTTGCGCCTCCGGAACAGTATGAGCAGGTAAGTTCGCAAGGCCCCTGGACCGATATTTATGCAGTGGGTGCTACTCTCTATTATATGCTTACTGGACAAAAGCCTGAAGAATCTACAAACAGACGAATATCTGATAAATTATTAGCTCCTCATTCCCTGAACAGTGAAGTGCCGGAGAATATATCAAACAGTGTTATGAAGGCAATGGCATTAGACAGACATATGCGTTTTAATTCTGTTGATGATTTTCTGAAGGCTATAGAAGGTAAGAAAAAAGTAAGATCTGTTAAAGTCGAAAAGAGAATTAAAGTTATACGCCGATTTGTTGGTGTTGCTGCTGGAATCATACTTGTTGTGTTTGCGGGATTTACATTTTTAAACCAGATGGAAGATGAAACCTTAAATCCGGCAGAATTGGAATTATGGTTTCCTGTAACTGAGGGTGTAAGTGTTGAGGAAAGTTATAATCAGATAATAACAGATTTCAGCAAGGCGTATAAAGGTGTAAAGATCGAAGCTGTTGCAATTCCAGAAAAAGAATACAAGTCTAAAATAGAAAAAGCTTTAAAAGAAGGTAAGGCACCAGATATTTTTTATAGTTCCGGATTATCATCCGAAGAACTTGACAATGCTGTAGATTTATCAACCGTTATATATCCGCAAAGTGAAAAATGGTATTATAAAATTACATCTATATTCTCAAAGGGAACCCGAAATGGCTGTGATCTGTTAAAAGATTACGATGAATATGTAAATGGAGATATAAAACAAATACCAACAAGTTTTAATGTGCCGGTAGTATATATAAATACTTCTCTGGTTTCTTTCGATGAAAATGATGTTGCAGAATTTGCTGATTTAAAAGAAAAAGCATCATCGATAAAAGATGGTTCAATTGTTATTAATGAGAATATGAAGCAAAGGGCAGTTGAAATTTTTGGTGATGAGATTTTAGATGATAGTATTGTTAAAATCGGAGAAATAAAAGCATTTGCTGATGGAAAAGCAGCATTTTATATTTCTGATACTTCTGAGTTTTACAGTGTGCGTTCAACAGGAACTTACAAAGTGGCAAAAATGGATGCCAAAAAGCTTCCCTGTGAATTCCATGATATGTGGAGTGTTGCTCCTTCCAATGCTGATGGAGAAAAAGCAGCTAAAAAGTTTGTTGAATATTTGCTTTCCTATAATGCACAGTATCAGCTATACGGAAAGGGCGATAAAATTAAAGCGCTTCCAATTAACAGTGATGCTCTTTATTATTATAAGGATACCTTTAAAGTAATGGAAAATGTTTTAGATGATGAAAAAAATTTCAGTTTTGAAAAGTCAGCATAATAGCATGAAGTAAAAAGGATATATATTTAATATTTTGTAGAATAAACAGGAAACAAAATCATAAAATGCTGTTTATCATAATTAATATACGTTTCGTCAATGAAAAAATTTTTTTCCATTAAAAACTTTATAATTATAGTATGTTCATAGAGAGTGTTCTTTTAAATAATTATATCATTGTAAGGGGAGAAGGTATTAATGGCTGATTTTTCAGTGGATTTTGGAAATGTAAAAAACAGTGCCGAAAACTTCAATGAAATTTCAAAAAAGTTGCAGCGCATAGCCCAGGAAAGTAATAGTACATTTTCCAAATTGCGAAGGAGTTTTGTAAGTAAACATATTCGTTCAATTAACAGTGCTGGAATAAACGAAGATATAATTTGTTGTGCCAATTCTTTTGAAAAGCTTTCAAAAGCTGCTCAGGAGGCGTCATCAGTATATCAGAAATACGAAAAGGCGATTCTTTCAGGTGATATTCCAGGTGAAAGTACTGGGAATTCATCTGGCGGCAAGCAAACGAATGATAAGTTCGTAAATTTTTCTAAATATATGTCGTCATCTGATGCTTTGAAAAATGTGAAATTCAGATTATTGGAACGATTTGGTTATGTGTTTTCTCATATTGGAGTTTGGGAATTTCTTAAGCATACGGTAGGTATGGAAGACTATGATAAAAAAATAAGGGAAAATGCCATAAGAAATACCATTAAGAGAACTCAGAATATAAATGTGGAAGTAGACAGCACAGAACTTGATATGGTTTCACAATTAAGCAATTATGAAGATATAATGAGAGCTTTGCTGTCGGTACGTGGAATAAGTGGAGAAAGAATTGATGCTATTTTTGAAGCTGCCGGAACAAATGGAATTACCAATTTAGGAAAGCTTGCGTCCACAGGAAAAAGAGGTATAGAAATTGTTTTGTTTATGATACAGGATTATAATTCCGCCATTGAACAGCTTGAAAAAATGCGAGATGGAATGATAGCAGCCGGAGCAGACGAGTATGCAGAGAGTGTAAGCAATGTAATCGATCAGTATAATAACAAATTTGCTTCAATAAGTGGAAGCCTTATAGATGGAGCTGTCGAAAAAATTATAGAAGAGGCTGCCGCTAAAGTTTCAGGTGGAGCATATACAGCAGTTACATTGGCAATTGATGGTGTATCAGCAGTGACAGGCCTTGATGAACACAGTGAGGCAGTAATGAATCTTGAAATTAACGATGGATATGTCAATGCAGTTACACAAGCTTATAATTCTTATGCCAACAAGTTAAGACTTGGCGACTATACGCAGGCAGATGTGCAGAAATGTCAGGAGATGTTTGAAATTGCCAAATCGGCACAGCTTAATCAGTTAGAAGATATGGCGAAAATTTGTAAAGGTGACGATCTTCTAACAGTACAATCTCAAATAGATGAGCTTAAAAGAACTAATTGGGATGGCAGCGTTGATCCCTCTGTTGGTGGAGGCGGAGGTTTTCGATGATGCGTAAGGAAAAAACTGTGGCAAAATGAAATAAACATATTGAAGACGTAATTAAAATGTGAAATGAAAAAATATCAATAGCTTTTTTTAGAAAATATTTATCAGAAAAGTGTTCATAAATTGGTTGATTTAAGGTCTAAAATTTTAAAACAATAAAAAGATATTTTCTATAGCCTGAGCAGCCGTATTTAGCGGCTGCTTTTTTTAGATAAGGCAACTATTTATGCCCCATTCTCAAATAGTGGTTTTACATAAGAAGTTGGTTGTAATAGTATCGAGTAATGAAAAGTAATTGAAAAAGTAAACTGTTTAGAAATATACAATCTCGCTATTAATTGTGGGCGTTTTAAATAATATATGTAATCATTCATCTTCTTCGATAAGTGAATCCAAATGCGCATTATAAATTATTTTACCCACCTTTTCATCATCACAGTACTTTGAAAAGAAATCCAGAAGCCCTTGTTTTATTTCATCATGGGAAAATCCGGCGGCGTTGAGTTCCTCTTCGCTCATACAGTTTATTCTCTGATAAAAATCGAGGACTGTAATTAAAAATTCTCTGTTGCTTTCGGTTCCTTTTAGTTTTGCAGTTTCAAAGAGAAAATTTTCAGCTTCACATATTTTGTTTTTATCTACAAGGTCGTTTACGGTTATTTGCTCGGAAGTATAGGGATTTTCTGAAGGTTTGTGCTCAAAAATTGCATCAATGAGTGCTGCAATCAACATTTCAATCTGTCTGATAATCCAGTCTTCGCTGAAAAACATATCATCACTTCTTTTACTGAATTTTGAGTAAGCAAAAAGCCGCAGAGAAAATTTCTGCGGCTTTTGTCTGCGGTCAAAGCCGCATTGGCGGAGAGTTAGGGATTCGAACCCTAGGTACTTGCGTACACAGCATTTCGAGTGCTGCACCTTCGACCACTCGGACAACTCTCCATATATATAATAGTATAACATATATGCAATGAAAGCTTAGTAAACTTCAGCAATTATTTTTGATTTTATCAAACTTACCCCTTTTTGTCAATCTGATTTAGGCTGAATGATCTTGCCCATTCGGATTAAAGAGCTTTCATACTATTTAAAATAAAAGCCTGTTGATTGAAGGTTTTCGTTTAAAAAGCTAAAAATAACGGTATAAAGGGATTTTCACGAATTTATTCTTGTTGCATATATGCTTTTATGTTAGAATAAATTCCGAAATAATTTAATCAATTACTAAAAAGCGGTGATTAATGTGATTGCTGTTGTAGATTACGGCGCCGGAAATCTTCAGAGTGTAAAAAAGGCTTTGGATTTTATCGGTGCACCATGCATTATAACAAAAAATGCAGATGAGATACAGAAAGCGGATAAGGTTATTCTGCCCGGAGTAGGCTCTTTCGGCGATGCCATGGACTCAATGCATAAAAGCGGACTTACTGATGCAGTAAAGGAAGCAGCTTTGAGCGGAAAGCCGTTTCTCGGAATATGTCTCGGACTTCATCTTCTCTTTGAAGAATCGGAGGAATCTCCCGGAGCAAAGGGACTCGGCATATTAAAGGGAAAGATAAGAAAAATTCCGTTGGAAGAGGGGATCAAGGTTCCCCACATGGGCTGGAATTCCCTTGAAGTAAAACAGCATGATGGCGTCTTTGCTTCGGCAAAGGACGGCGACTATGTATATTTTGTCCATTCCTACTATCTTACCGCCGATAATCCCGAAGATGTTGCGGCACGCACTGTTTACGGTTCAACTGTTATAGATGCAGCCGTTAAAAAGGGTAACCTTTGTGCTGTACAGTTTCATCCTGAGAAAAGCGGAAGCGTAGGACTCAATATGCTTCGTAACTTTGCGGGAATGGAGGCACTTTAATATGTATGCAAAGAGAATAATCCCTTGTCTCGATGTAAAAATGGGACGAGTTGTAAAGGGAGTAAGCTTTGTTAATCTTCGTGATGCAGGAGATCCCGTTGAATGCGCAATTGAATATGATAAAAAGGGAGCCGATGAACTTGTGCTCCTTGATATAACCGCAACCCATGAGGGCAGGGGAACAATGGTTGATATTGTCCGCAGAGTAGCGGATTCCATTTTCATTCCCTTTACCGTAGGTGGAGGCATATCCTCTGTTGATGATTTTACACAGCTTTTAAGAGCAGGTGCGGATAAAATCTCCGTTAACTCAGCGGCAGTGCGCAATCCGCAGCTTATAAATGATGCAGCATATAAATTTGGAAGTCAGTGCGTTGTATGCGCCATAGATGCAAAGCGCAGAGAAAACGGCGGCTGGGAAGTATATCTCAACGGCGGCAGAATACCTACGGGTATTGATGCGGTAAAATGGGCGCAAGAAGCAGTGAAAAGGGGAGCGGGAGAAATCCTTCTCACCAGCATGGACTGCGACGGACAGAAAAAAGGCTATGACCTTGAGCTTACAAGAGCGGTTTCCGAGAGTGTCGGAGTGCCTGTAATCGCTTCCGGCGGAGCAGGAGCCAAGGAACATTTTTATGATGCTTTCACAGTGGGAAAGGCAGATGCAGTTTTGGCAGCTTCACTTTTTCATTTTAATGAAATACCTATCAGTGAACTTAAAGAATATTTAAGGGATAGGGAAATACCAATTAGATTTTAGGAGATAATGAGACTTGAAGAACTTTAGAGAAATGACCACAAAAGAAAAAATCCGCAGTTTGATCCTTTACGGTATAGGTATTGTGTTTATGCCCCTGGGCGTAGTGCTTACCATAAATGCCCATACCGGTGCAGGAGGAATTGATGCCCTTGACTTTATAATTTCGGAAAAGCTTCACGTAAGCACTTCCATTGTAATTTACGCACTGGCGATTTTAGTAGTTATCATAACTGCAATTATCAGACGAGGCTTCCCCAGAATTACGACTTTTATTTCATCTTTTTTTCTTGGAATTTTCACAGACCTGTGGAAATCGCTGCTTAAAGGAATTGAAGGCAGCGGTATTTTTTCGTCCTATGGCATGCTTATTCTGGGAATGGTGATTATAGCAGCCAGCGTAGCGGCTTATATGATTTCATCACTGCCTACAAACCCGAATGATGACTTTGTAGTGGCTCTCACAGAGAAAGGCTGGAAGGTTGCCTGGGCGAAGGTTTTGCTTGACGGCACAGCTGTTGTAACTGCTTTCTTCCTTGGTGGAGAAATCGGCATCGGTACTGTAATTATAACTTTAGGACTTGGACCGGTTATTGGATTTTTCCATAAATATATGGTAAAATTCATAGTAGGCAGCCGTAAAGCTGAAAAGAACGTTGCATAATTTTGTTTTATAAATAATCAGCTTTTAACGGCAATAAGATATTGAGCCGAGGTGACTGAAATGACGAAATCGAGCGTTAAGGTTACTATTAAAAGCGATGTTAAAAAGGTGTGGAACACCGTAACAGATGCCTCACATTATCATTGGCGCAGTGATTTAAGCAAGACTGAGATTATCGACGAAAAGCATTTTGCCGAATACACAAAGGAAGGATATCCTACAACTTTTACAGTTACTCTGACGGAACCCTTTAAGCGCTGGGAGTTCCAAATGGAAAACACCAATATGAAAGGGCATTGGGTTGGTATTTTTACTGAAAAGGGTGAGAGTACTGAAGTCGAGTTTACCGAGTATGTAGAGGCAAAGAAGTTTTATTTCAAACCTTTTGTGAAATTATATCTGAAAAAACAGCAGAAGCAGTTTGTTTACGATTTGGAAAAAGAATTGATGAAAAAGTCCTCATATTGACGGACAAAATAAATTGGAGAGTTTTAGGAACTATGAAAATCAATGATGAAAACAAATCTGAAAAGCTCAGGATTATAAGTATATTGGTAGTTATCCTCTGTGTGTTTGTTTCAATGCTTGTTCTTAATTTAAACACAGATTTTACTGCCGATGACTATACATACCATTATATTTATGAAAGTCCCATGCCGTCGGAGAACTCGAAGCTCCTCACGGGAATTGGTGATATTCCCATTTCCATGGCAAATCACTATAACATATGGGGCGGACGAGTTGTAGCTCATACCATTGTGCAGTTTTTCATGCTTTTTGATAAACCTGTTTTCGATGTGTTTAATTCACTTATCTATGTGCTGTGCGGAATTCTCATTTATTTCCATATGGAAAAGGATTTCAGAAAGCACAGGGCATCGTGGCTTTTGATGATATACACAGCCATGTGGTTTCTTATTCCCGAGTACGGCGCATCGGTTTTGTGGGTATCGGGTTCATGTAACTATCTTTGGATGCTCACTTTGATTTTGCTTTATCTTCTTCCTTTCCGTTACTGCCTTCATAAAAAGCTCAGTCCTCTTTGGGGAATGCTGGCAGCAGTGGGAATGATACCATTCGGATTTATTTCAGGATGCACCAATGAAAATGCAGGAGGAGCGGCGGCGATGATTGCCGGACTGCTGGTGCTTCTCGATATTATCAGAAATAAACGTATCCGCATATGGAGTGTTACGGGAATTATTTCTGCCGGAGCGGGACTTCTCTTTCTTGTTGCGGCGCCGGGAAACTATGCAAGAGGCGGAGACATAAACTTATCCGCTGAGGTTTTAACGGGACGCTTTGACAGAATGTGGAAATATACCCAGGAATCAATGATTATTCCGGTGCTTATATTGGCTGCGGCACTTGTGGTTTTTGCATTTACAAATAAGCTTTCGGTGAAAGAGTTTTTCAGTGAAATATCCGTGCCGATAATTTACTGTCTGGCAGCTGCGGCAAATATTATTGTTCTGGCAGCTACCTCGGATTTTTCAAGACGTTCATGGATTCTTTCAGTATTCCTCGTTATTATTTCTGCCGGAATACTTGCAGGTAAGTTTAAACCAATGCAGTATACCTCACTGGTTACCGCCTGTCTTGCAGCTACTTTGACTGCGGTTTATCTTGTTTCCTATATTCATGCCGCTGACAGTATTATCCAGACTCATAAAGAGGTTTTAGTGGAAATAAGTCAGATAGAAGAGCAGAAAGCTCAGGGAATAGAGGACATAACTGTTACAAGATACTCAAGACCCGATGATATTCACAACGCCCTCAGAGGAACCGCCAATCTTACCAATGACAGACAGCAGTGGTTCAATCTCTGGATGGCGAAATATTATAACGTTAAGTCAATCGGAATTGAATAAGATAAAAATTAATAAGAAAAACAAACAGGACAAACACTCTGTGTTTGTCCTGCCTGCTTTTTGAGGAGAATATGAAAGAAGAAAAATAACCTTGTAAGCTGTTTTAATGGTGTTAAAAATATATTATCAAGACTTTGTGTCTTATACTCTTACTCCTGTAAGGCTTTTACTGGCCTCAGGTATCATGTTGTAAATTTTCTTATCTGAATCGACCATGGTAATTACTGTTTCAGGGAGCAGCATTCTGATTTCTGCAATAAATCTTGAGCTTTTCTCTCCGGGGAAACCTACTGTAACTATCTTGGTATTGTTTTTCTTTGCATGAACTGCTGTTACCACTGCCGGCGCATCGCTGAAATATACGTTCATTTCCGCACCAAACTTTTTACATACTCCGTAAAGGTGTTCCATCGCCTGAGGATCAGGGGAATAGGAGTCCTTTTCGGGCTGGACATTGATAACACTCAGCTGCATATCGTGGGACTTTGCAATTGATGCTCCTGCCTCAATAAGCCTCTCGCAGCTTGACTGCTGTGTAACACAGACAAGCACGTGAGCCTTGCCCTTCATTTTGTTTTCACCTCCTTCGTTGTTTCTGACATTATAATACCAGCAGCTTGTGACTAATTTTAGGGGAATAAGTTACTAATTATTAAACAAACATTTAAAAAATATTACAAATGAGCTTCAATTCGTAACCTTTGCTGCTGCAAAGTAATTATATTGCCTGCAAATTGCCATAATGACAAAGTATAGGATAGATATTAAATTATGTGAGATGTGACAAAAGACAAACTCTATATATGGAAGAAAAGCCTGTAAATATCTGTATTTATAATGAAAAAAGCCTCCCGGATTTTTGTTCCGGAAGGCTTTAACCGTGTTTATATTATCCTACATATTCAACAGCGACTTTCTCTCTTACATTGTTCTTTATGTTTGGTATCCAGTCTTTTCCGAGGGTAAGAGAATCAGCACTTGGATGATGCACCACAATTTTATCTATGGAAGAAGCGGTTGAGAAAAATGCATAGTCACCAATTGACTTTACTGAGGAAGGTATTTCAAGATGAGTAAGTGAATCGCAGTAGGAGAATGAATCGACACCTATTTCAGTAAGGGTTTCTGGGAACTCAAGAGCTGAGAGATTGGTGCATTTAAGGAAAGCTTTGTTTTCAACCTTTTCGAGTCCCTCATTAAACTCAATGGAATAGAGGTTGCTGCACATATAAAATGCATTTTCGCCTATAACCTTAACTGTATCGGGAAGTTTTATTGTACCTCCGCCTGTGACCTTGCCGTCTTTGTCTGTAACAAGGGGCGTTTTGCCGTTGGGATATGCAATAAGTTTTGTCATATCCTTGCTGTAAAGTACACCGTCAACGCTTGTAAAATATTCATTATCCGCACTGACATTTATAGATTTAAGGACAGGACAGTTTGTAAGAGCCCAGGGGTCTATTTTTTCTATATTTTTTCCTATGTTGAGCACTTCAAGATACTCTGAATTAGAAATACAGAAGGACATAAGCTCAGTTATAGGCTCGTCGTTATATGTGTCAGGTATTGTAAATGTTCTCTCTGTGGAAGAGCCTTCATACCTATAAAGAGCATATCCGTTTTCAGCCTCTTTATATTTAAGGTTTCCACTGCTTTCGCCGGTGCAGGAGGAGAACGAAAGCATAACCGTCAATAATGCCAAGATCGCTGAAAATACGCAAATTACTTTTTTCTTCATGTTTTCCGGTCTCCTTTTAAACAGTTTCCTCAATTGCCACTTGAGTTTCGTGTTCTTTTTTCTCAGCACGTACTTTCAGTTCTTCCATCATCTTTTTATGCTTTTCTTCGGTGAAATCATAAAAATGATAGGGCACAGTGGCAAGCAGTCCTGTTACGGCGCCTATGGCGACGGTGATTATGAATACTGAAGTTCTCAGAGATGGGTCGTAAAGGATATTCCAGTCTGAGGTGAAGCCTACGAGACCGTAAAGATAGGGAACAACCATTGCGCCGAGAGTTGTTATAGGAGCAGAGAGATATCCGAAAATACCCATACATGAGTCGAGTCTTTCACCGGATATGTATTGCTGGTAATCCCATATATCGGCGTTTATTGCAGTGGTGGCAATTGAAACAAGGGAATTGAACAGTGAAGTAAGATATGTTGAAAGAATGATTACTATGAGACTGTCCATATAAACTCCGGCAGCGGTTAGGAATGAGCAGAGAACAGTGATGTACTTGCCTACAAGGACAATTTTCTTTTTTCCAAGTTTGCCTATGAGGAACGGAGCCAAAAGCATACCCGGAACGCTTGCGGTTCCGATTATGGTTGAAGTTATTCCCATAACCCAGTCCTGACGCATGGAATAGATAACAGCCATATTGATAATATTGATTGATCCGGCAGAAAAATTTGTCATCCATGTGGAAATGTTTGTAATCCAGAGATATTTGTTTTTAAGTACGGCTTTGAAACCTTTTTTCATGTCGATCTGGGGCTTATGCTGAGTTTCCTGAATAACTCTGTCTTTAACTCCGAAAACAAGAAACAGTGACATGGGTCCGAAAAGAATTACAATTGCAGGAACTACAATTCTGTATGTATTAATGCTTGTCATGCCTCCGGCTACTGCGGCAAGAACAGGGAAGATTACATTATAAATTGACGGGAACAGACTCCACAGGAAAGAGCCGTAAGACATGATTTTGGTTCTTTCGGTAGTGCTTGGAGATATGACGTTCTGCATATTGGTGGTCTGTGAAAAACATGAGGCGAAGCATCCCCAGAAAGAGAAGAAAAGATGCATGACCCAGAATTTCTCATGATATTCCAGTGTATTGTATGGGAACCATACCAAAAGGAAAAGTGAAATTATGTAGGGAAGCATATTTGCGATGATCCAACTGCGGTATTTACCGAATTTAGGGGAAAGCTTTTTCAGAACAAGTATATTGTAATATGTAGTGAAAACCTGAATCAAAAATTTTGATCCTACTACCTGAGGCAGAGCAGGCATGAAGCTTTCAAAATACTGCTGAGGGATAAAGAAGCATCCAATACCTAAAACTAAAAATGCTAAGTTTGCCCAGTTTATCAAGTGCATTGTTTTTTTAGGCGGAGACCCGAGATTGTCGGTGATAATCATGTTTATAGGTGAAAACAGATAATTCATTAAAAGGTTTACAATGCCGAGCATTGCAAAGTCGAGCATTTTAAGACCGTAAATTGCGCCGACAAACATACATCCTGCGGTAAAGGAAAGATTATATCCTGCGCTGGCGGCAACCATGGAGTTTCCGATTCCTAAAACAAGGTAGAGGAATTCTTTATAAGAAACATGTTCTCCTTCCTTCGGTTTTTTCCAGTGTGTAGTTACCTCGGTTATCAGATTTTTAGCGCTGCTTGCAATTTTCACATTTTATACCCCCAAAGTATGTAATAAGGACATTTTGTAAAATAAAAATTCCGCAACAAGCCTTAAGCTGCTGCGATAAAGGAATTTTTATCTTAAATAGAAAATTAAACAGATAAATAAAACTCAAATTCATTATAGCGTAAGGAAAATTATATATCAAATGCACAAAAAATATATTTTAAAGACGTGAAATAGTGCAAATTAAACAAATGATTAAGGCGGTTGAAAATCCAAATACTTTATATTTGGGCTTTTTTGAATCTGAAGTGTTGAAAATTAAAAGAAAATCAGTATCATATAAAGTATAGTTAATATAAAGCCAAATGAAGGCAGATTTTCGGTACAGCAAAGAAAGATATATTTTTTGATTCTTTCTTTTTTAAGTGAAAAATCCCTTTACACCGTTGTTTTCCTGTGCTATAATACATATGCATTATGCCCTTTACTCGGAATAAGGGGTACACCGCACGGCGGTTTTCACCGGCCTTATGCTGGGTTTTCGGGTAAATATTTATAATGAGGTGAAAAACATGACAAACGCAGAGAAGCAGGCTATAATGGCTGAGTACGCTACTCACGAGGGTGATACAGGTTCTCCCGAAGTACAGATCGCAGTTCTCACAAAGAGAATCAACGACCTTACCGAGCACCTTAAGGTTCACAAGAAGGACCACCACTCACGCCGTGGACTCCACAAGATGGTTGGTCACAGACGTAACCTTCTCGCTTACCTTCAGAAGAAGGATATCGAGAGATACCGTTCAATCATCGCAAGACTTGGAATCCGTAAATAAGTTTCGCAAAAGCAGGGCAGGCGGGGGTATACTCTTCCTGCCTTGATTTGTGAGAAACCGCAATTTTAAAGGTCAAAAAGGGACAGGCAGTTGGTTTTTAGCAGTGAATCGGGCTTTTAACCATAACTTTTAAAGGTCGGATTTATTGCTAAAACAATGCCTCCCTTAAAATAAAAATATAAAGAGAGGTAAAAAGAATGTTCAGAAAGTTTGAAACAACACTTGCCGGCAGACCCCTTGTAGTTGAAACCGGTAAAATGGCTCAGCTTGCAGGCGGTTCATGCCTTATCCGTTACGGTGAGACAGAAGTTCTCTGTAACGCAACAATGGCAGCAAAGCCCAGAGAGGGAATCGATTTCTTCCCCCTTTCAGTTGATTTTGAGGAAAAGCTTTATGCAGCTGGTAAAATCCCCGGCTCTTTCCAGCGCCGTGAGGGCAGACCCAGCGAGAAGGCAATCCTTGCATCCCGTGTTATCGACAGACCTATCCGTCCTCTTTTCCCCAAGGATATGAGAAACGATGTAGGCGTTGTTGCAACAGTTATGTCAATTGACCCTGACTGCTCACCGGAAATCACAGCTATGATCGGTGTTTCCGTAGCTATTTCAATTTCCGCTATTCCGTGGGATGGCCCCATCAGCGGTGTTGTTGTAGGTCTTGTTGACGGCAAGTTCGTAATCAACCCCACAGCAGCAGAAAAAGAGAAGAGCGAAATGTATGTTACAGTTGCTTCCACAGCCGATCTTGTTGCAATGATCGAGGCAGGAGCAAACGAAGTATCCGAAGAGGATATGTTCAACGGTATCATGTATGCTCACGAGGTAAACCAGCAGATCGTTGAGTTTATCAAGGGCATTCAGGCTGAAATCGGTAAGGAAAAGGTTGAGTTCCCCTCAAACGATCCCGCACCGGAAATGTACGAAGCTGTTAAGGAATTCGCCATTGAGGATGTACGTGCCGCTCTCGATACAGATGACAAGCGTATCCGTGACGAAAGACTTCAGCCCATTTATGACGCTGTTCATGAAAAGTTTGACGAGGTATATCCCGAGGAGACAGCAAAGCTTGACGACTGCCTCTACAAGCTTCAGAAATTTGTTGTCCGCCGCTGGCTTCTTGATGACGGCAAGCGTGTTGACGGCAGAGGAATAGATGAAATCCGTCCTCTTTCTGCAGAAGTTGACCTTCTCAGCAGAGTACACGGTTCAGGTATGTTTACAAGAGGTCAGACACAGGTTCTTACAGTTACAACTTTAGGTCCTGTAAGCGACGCTCAGATTCTCGACGGTATTGACGATGAGGAAGCAAAGCGCTATATGCACCACTACAACTTCCCCTCATACTCCGTTGGTGAGACTAAGCCCAGCAGAGGCCCCGGACGCCGTGAAATTGGTCACGGAGCTCTTGCAGAGCGTGCTCTTCTTCCCGTTATCCCCTCTGTTGAAGAGTTCCCCTATGCACTCCGCCTTGTTTCCGAGGTTCTTTCCTCAAACGGTTCAACCTCACAGGCTTCAATCTGCGGATCAACTCTTTCACTTATGGCTGCCGGTGTTCCCATTAAGGCTCCTGTTGCCGGTATCTCCTGCGGTCTTGTAACTGAGGGCGACCGCTTCATGACAATGGTTGATATTCAGGGACTCGAAGATTTCTTCGGCGATATGGACTTCAAGGTTGCAGGTACTCACAAGGGTATCACAGCAATCCAGATGGACCTTAAAGTTCATGGCCTTACTCCTGAAATCATCAAAGAGGCTCTTGAAAAGACAAGAAAAGCAAGAATCTATATTCTTGATGAAGTAATGCTTAAATGTATCCCCGAACCCCGCAAGGAGCTTTCAAAGTATGCTCCCAAGATGCTCACCACAAAGATTCCCGTTGATAAAATCAGCGAGGTTATCGGTAAGCAGGGTAAGGTTATCCAGAAGATCTGCGCAGAGTGCAACTGTAAGGTTGATGTTGAAGAGGATGGTTCAATCTTCATTTCAGCAATCGATATTGACGATGCAAAGCGTGCACTTCTTATGGTTGAGACAATTGCCAACGATCCCGAGCCCGGCGCAATCTTCAAGGGCGTTGTAACAAGACTTATGAGCTTCGGAGCATTTGTTGAAATCGCTCCCGGTAAAGAGGGACTTGTTCACATCAGCCAGCTTGATGTAAAGCGTACAGAAAAGGTTGAGGACGTTGTAAACGTAGGCGATGAGGTTATAGTAAAGGTTCTCGAAATAGACGACCAGGGCAGACTTAATCTTTCCCGCCGTGAAGCTCTCATTGAGGTTGAGGGACTTACTCCCGAAAACAATCCTGCTGAGAACACACGCCGTCCCCGCAGAGATTTCCACAAAGGTGGAAGAAGAAACTAAAAATAGTTTCAGCTTAATATTTTAAAACATTTATCCGGGCTTCACCCTTTGGTGGAGCCCGGATTTTGCTTGCTCATTTTTGTAGCATCACTGTTTTGGCAGTAAAAAAACAGGTTTAAACTGCCCTCTCTGTATATTCTGCATATGTAAACCAAAATTAATTTGTGATGATTCACATTGACATTAAACAGATAAAATACTATTGTAAAAATGTAAGTAATACAACTAATAATATGTTTTGACTATATTTAATGTTATAAATCTATAAGAACGGTTGGTGGTGCCATGTAAATATAAAAGGACATAGTGCATTTTAATTAAAGGGAGATGAACAGCTATGAAAAGTTACTTTTCTCGTTTTCTTATAGGTTTAGGTACAGTTTTAGTTGCTTTATTTGCCCTTGATGAAATTTTCTTATTTCTGAGGGAAGCAAATTTGCTTCCGATGCATATAGAAGAAAAAGTTGTAATTTATTTGACGATGACTCCGTTTCTGGCAGTACTTTTGTACAGTATGTTGTCTGTTTTTGCAAAAACAAAAAGCTTTAAACAGGTAATTATTGCCGGAGGAGTCGGAGTATTGCTCGCAATTGCTGAGGTCGCTGCTTTCTTCATTTCGTCACTGTCGACGTACTACATGTTCGGCGCTGCGCTTTTAATTGCAGCAATTGTTCTGACAATTTATGGGTTTGGAGTGGCGGAAAGTTCAGGCTCATATGGTATACTTTGTGCAAACGCAGTGTATTTTACCTTTAACAGTATCATTTTGGCCATGTCTGCTTCAAGCGGCTCAAGAGCACTCTGGGCAGTTATTCTTCTGCCGGTATTATGCGCTCTTATTATTGCCGATATGGTTTCCGTTTCAAAAATCGAAAAATCAAAATCGACATTGCAGGAAGCAAAGTAATATAAATGGACTTTCAATGAAAAATCTACGCAAATCGCTAATAATTATTGTATGAAAAGGAGTTTAACACATGAAAAAAAGTAAGCCTACATTATTAGTTGCAGCAGGTTCTTTTTTGACGTTATTGCTTTTTATAGAGGAATTGTTTTTGATTCTTTCCGCAGTAAATATTTTCCCTAAAGACGTTGATGAAACAGCTATGATAGTTTTAGTTATTGCTCCCGCAGTGATTACTTTGATTTACGCTTTTTTCTCTTTGCTCCAAAAAACAGAAAGCTTCATCAAAGGGATTTTACCATTTTTAATAGGTTTACTTGCACTTGCATTGGTTACGTTATGTACGCTTTTTATTCCGCCTTTAGGGATTTTTGCCTGTGGAGCTTTTGCCATTGCAGGTATTCTCCTGTTTTTTGCAGGTCTTTCCTTAGCTGAAAAGACTTCATCATACGGAATACTTTGCTTGAATATCGCTGCCTTCCCGATTACCTATTTGGCATACGGAATGATTTCCAGTCATGCAAGATAGGGTGCGGCAGACGCTATTTGGACAATGATTCTTCTGCCGGTTCTGTGCGCATTTATTATTGCTGATATGGTTTCAGTGGCTAAGAACCGAAAATACAAAGAGTTCTGCGAAGTAAAAAAACAAGCGTAAAGGGTTAGACACATTATAAAAATCAGTTTCAGTCATTATAAGATGGCAGCAAGGGAGCTGAGAACCATGAAAAAAAGTAAAACCGCATTATTTGTTGCAGTCGGTTCTTTTTTAGCTTTATTACTTTTAGCAGAAGAATTGTTTCTCATTCTTTCCGCAGTAAATATTTTCCCTGAGTATGTTGATGAAACAGTTATGAACGCTTTAGTTATTGCTCCGACAGTGATTACTTTGATTTACGCTTTTTTCTCTCTGTTCCAAAAAACAGAAAGATTTACCAAATCAATCTTACCTTGCTTGATAAGCATTATAGCTGCTGTATTCTTTGTGTTTATATGTTTCATGCTGCTGCAAGCTGTTTTGGTTTGGGTAATTACTGCAGTTGCAGGTGTTCTTATGTTCATTGCCGGTTTTCCCTTGGCTGAAAAGATTTCATCATATGGGATACTTTGCGTGAATACGGTTTTCTTTTCCGTTACCTATATTGCATACGGTATGATTTCCTTTCATTCTCGATCAGGTGCGGATAACGCTATTTGGACAATGATTCTTCTACCGGTATTATGCGCTCTTATTATTGCTGATATGGTATCAGTGGTTAAGAACCGAAAATACAAAGAGTTCTGCGAAGTAAAAAAACAGGCGTAAAGGGTTAGATACAGTATAAAAATCAGTTTTAATTACTGTAAACTGTTAAGAGGGAGATGAAAACCATGAAAAATGGTAAACGAACATTATTTTTGCTAATGAGCTGTGTTTTCACTTTGATGGTAGCCGCTGCGGCAGTATTCTTCCTGCTGAATTGGTTCGATGTGCTTAATATGCGTTTTGACAGCGATACCTTTGATGTCATCAATACAGTTCCACTTGCTGCTGTTTACCTTTATGGAATAGTTTCCGCTTTTTACAAGACAGGCAGTTTAAAGCAGACCCTTATTGTAGGAGCTGTGGGAGTTCTTGTCCATCTCAATACGCTGTTGTTTTTTATTCCGCCTTTAGGGTTTGCCGTTTGTGGCGGTATGGCGATTGTAGGAATAATAATGTATCTTTACGGTTTAGGACACATGGAAAAATGGGTGCCTATGAGTATGATGCTCATGATCTGTTTTTGCTATGAAATGGCATTTTTTGAGCTTGGCAATGGAGGAGGAGCCGGATTTTCATTTTGGGAGACATTTCGCCTGCCTGTCATATGCATCCTGATTATTGCGGATTTAATTGCCACTGTAAAATTTTCAAAGAAAAATGTTCAGATGAAAGTTTAAAATCAGAAAAAGGGTATTATATAACTCCTATCAAATCTAAAAGACTCCGGAATTTTTCCGGAGTCTTTTAGATTTTGTGTACACAAGCAGAAATTTTCACGAAACAAAATGCCTTTAATGCGAAACTGCGGCATTATGCAATTGAGTTTTGCTGATCCTTTTTGTTAAGCTGAGGATCTCTCAGTTTCCTGATGATGCAGCTGATGCGCTGGCAGCGGCAGCAGAAGCTGCAACAGCGGCGCATATAGCGGCCTCCTGTGCGGCTATAAGTGCCACAATACCGCTTATTTCTGCTGAATGTGCAGTGACGTTGTTTTTTTCAATAAGGTCTGAACTTACAATCATTGCTGCGTGCATAAGCCTCTGTTTTTTGCCTATACTGAAGAATCCGAAACCTTTCTGATTGGCAAGAAATTCATCTGTTTCGGCAATATCTCTTGCAATATCCTTTATTTCACCTGGAAGCATGGCGGCGACGCCCAAGGTTGGCAGCTCAAAGTTAGTGCCATATCTGCATCCATTAAATTTGAGCTGATCATATAGCTCCAGTGTACGGCTGCATTTTTTCTCAGCCGTGCCGTCAAGAAAAGCTAAAATATGGCTAAGTGACTGGACGGCGTTGGAGGAAAAGAATTTGTCTCTGAGAATGTTATAGCATTTTTCTGTTTCTTCTATTATCTCCTCATCAGTTCTCGGTGATAAAGCCAGAAGCGCCGCATAAATACAGTCCTGAGAATTTGTAAGAAAAGGATGTTCTGATCTCATAGCTTCATAAATTTTTCTCGTTCTTGCGGACAGTTCTTCATATCGGCTCTCAGGAGCCATGCTTGAAATTGCCATAGATGCTACGGGAAGATACTGGGATGTGAAAAAGTATTCTTTCAAAAGAGCGTAAACTGAAAGAGAGCGGCGGAGTTTCTCTTGGGGATTAGTATCAGCCGCCATCATGGAGATCATGACAGGTCTTGTAATGCCACGGAAATTTGAAAGGATTCCAGTATTTTCTTTTAAAATCCTGCGGCAATCACTCAGCTTTTCTTCCTGAGCGGTTTGGTGCTTTTCCGTGAATATTTCCGCACAGACAGGATAAATATAGCTGTTTTCCAGTGGGAAAGCTGATTTTATGATTTTTCTGTTTTCCACAAGACTGCTGCATAAAATTTGGAGTGATTCTTTCATAAAAATTCCCCTCTTCAAATCAATGATAGGCTTTATTTGTATTATAAGAAATATAAAAAGCCTTTTTGTTAAAACACCCCGCAAAAGCTGCAAAAAATTAAAATTTTGCGGCTGTTACGGGGATAATTTATGTTTTTAATTTTCGAGATACATATTCTGTAAATCTGAAATTTCGCTTTGCGTTATGCCGAGAGCTTTATTTATATATTCATTTACTGAGCCATAATTTTCTTCTATGTACTTTAAAGAAGCCATAATATAGCTTTCTCTTACCTTGAAAACACCTTCGATGCCGTTTATAACGGTTTCGTCAGCATTTTGTGATTTGAGAAATTTAACGGCGTTTTCGTATTCGGAGTTTGTAAAAGTATTGGTCATGAGATAATCTTTAATTATGACATCTCTGGGAACTCCCAAAGCTGTAAGGAGAAGAGTGGTGCCAACGCCTACTCTGTCCTTGCCGGCACTGCAATGCCACAGCACGGAGCCGTTTTCATTGGAAAGAAGCTCTCTGAAAAAACGTGAGTATTCACGCTGTGCCTGATCTGTTGAAAGAAGAATTTTATATATGCCGGTCATATAATCAACTAAAGTTATCTGTTTTTCCTGAAGGTAACTGAACAGCTCTGCAATAACATCACGTTCGCTTTCTTCGTCGTGAGTAATGCCCATTGCTTCTTCGCTCATTATGGGAGCCCATATGTACTGCACATTATCCAGTATGGGATCAGGTTTTTCACTGCGCTCGGCACCGGTTCGGAAATCCACAA